>JAYUWZ010001244.1:0-2341 GCA_043753265.1 Verrucomicrobiaceae bacterium | reverse complement strand
GTGAAGACGGACGCTGAAGGGAAGTTCCGGCTTGGGGGGCTGCCCGCAGGAAAGTACAAGCTGAAGGTGTGGCTGAGCAGCAAGACGACACTCGAACGACCGGTGGAGGTGAAGCCGGGTGCCACCTTGAAGGTGACTCTTCCGTGAAGAGGGCTGCCACGGGTGAGTCCGGAGTGGCTGCATTTCGAGCCAGGCTGGTTGCGGGCATGGCTTTTGTGGTGCTTGCGATTACGCTTGCGGGGCTCTATCTCGCCGAGCGTTCGGTCACGGCTGAGACCCAGCACGACCTGCAACTCGCGTTTTCCTCCGAGGTGGGACTTTTGCGAACCATCCGGGAGATCCGGCACGCATCGCTTGCGGAACGGTGTCGAGCGTTGGTGCGCAAGCCACGCATTCACGCCGCGCTGGAGGATGACGCACTGGATCTGCTTTACCCGAGTGCGAAAGAGGAACTGGGCGATGCATTGCCCGGCGGCGGGAAAGTGGCCGATGATTCCCGGCGCAGTGTCCATGCAAGGTTTTATCGCTTCCTTGGGATCAATGGGGCGGTGATTCCCCCTTTCAACGCGCCCGAGGTGGGGATTCTGGAACCAGAGGAGGAAAAAAGGCTGTCGTTCCCAACGGTTCTCGATGCTCAGCAAAGCGGGTATATTGTTCGGCGCGATGGTGAAATCGTCGAGGTCATCGCCACTCCCATCATTTCCATGGAGACCGGCGAACCCATCGCGGCGCTCGTGGCTGGCTTCTCTCCGGCGGCCGGAGACCGGCGGGTGGAGGGTCTCCAAGGGGGGCTCTGGCTCGGCGGAATACTATACCTCCCGGGCTTGTCCCCAAATGCACAGGGAGCTTTGTCGGCAGAAGTTTCACGGCTGGCGTCCCTCAAGGATGATTCGGCCGCGAAGGGGGTGCGGGTGCGGGTGGATGGCGCGGAGCAGATGCTTTTTGTAGAGCATCTCAATCCCGGTTCGTTTTTCCCTCCGGCCTACGAGGTCGGAATTTTTCCGCTCGCGAATCTGCTGGAACGACAGTCGGAACTGCGCTGGCAGGCTGTATTGGCTGGGGCGCTGCTGCTGGGGATGGGAATCGCGGCCAGCTACGCTATTTCCACGAAGCTGGCAGCGCCGGTGAGGGCACTCGTTGCCGTATCAGCGGAAAATCGCGTGCTGAGGGAGCGGGCGGAGGCGGCTCTGGAAGTGAAGCGCGCCGAATTGGAGCGAACAGCGCGGTTCTCCGCCGATGCCTCGCATCAGTTGAAAACGCCCGTTGCTGTATTTCGCGCGGGATTGGACGAACTGCTCAGCCGCGAGGACATCCCGCACGAAGCCCGCGAAGAGCTATTCGTGCTGGTTCATCAAACGTTTCGTCTCACAAGCATCATCGATAGCCTGCTGCTTCTTTCGCGGCTCGATTCCGGTCGGCTGAAACTCGATCTCGCCCCGGTGGATCTCAATCATCTGATAGAGACTTGTGTGGATGATTTCGCGCTGCTTCACGACGAGTCGGAGCCGGAGGTGCAAACTGATTTGCAACCCTCACTCACCATTTCAGGGGATGTCCGCTATACACGGCTTATTCTCCAAAACCTGCTCGAAAACGCCCGCAAATATGGATACTCTGGTACCCCCATCCGGCTGATTACATGCGCAGACGGCGCGGAGGTGGTGCTCAGGGTGGCTAATCGTGGCATTCCGATTCCTCAAAGCTCGTGGGAGCATATATTTGAGCGCTTTCACCGGGCAGGGGTGGGGGAGAACATTCCCGGCCATGGTTTGGGCTTAAACCTTGCGCGCGAACTCTGTGCGCTGCATGGCGGCGGAATGCGGGTGATCCGATCCGATGCGGAGTGGACAGAATTTGAAGTGCGGTTCCGGCAATCGGAGGCTGCTGCATTGAATTCCCTGGCCGAGGTATGAAAGTCCGCATCCTGCTCGTGGGAATTCTGGCGCAAGCTACTTTTGCGCAGGCTGAGGATTGGCTGGATCGGCTCGATGAATCACTGACATTTTCAGCGTTTACAGACCGATTCCGGATTCGCCTGAGCGGTACTCTCGACCTGGAGTATTTCCATTTTTCAGAGCCGCCCTTCGGCCTCGTAGACAGCAGCGCGGACGACCTTTTCAATCCGCGTCTCAGCTTGTTTGTCGATGCCCAAATCGATAGTCAGATATACGCGTTTGTGCAGGCCCGGGTGGATCGCGGGTTTGACCCCTCCGATGCTGGGGCGCGTGTGCGATTGGATGAGTACGCAGTGCGCTACACCCCATGGGAGGATGGGAGGCTCAATATCCAGTTCGGGAAGTTTTCCCCCGTGGTAGGTAACTGGATGACCAGGCATCTTTCA
>JAYUWZ010001243.1:0-2347 GCA_043753265.1 Verrucomicrobiaceae bacterium | reverse complement strand
CATCCGCGGCGGCCGCAACGGATACGCCCTGACGCAAGGCATGCCCGTCCTGCGCGAAAAACTGCAAGCCCAGGTGCACACGGTTCCACTCCTCTGGTTTGTAAACCTGCCGCGTCGGTGCAACCGCACGGTAGAGCCCCGCCGTGAGCTCGCTATCCTTTGCCTTGGGATTGTACCGCAGGTCCGCCATCTGCATCTCCAGCCCGTCAAACGCCGGGTCGCCTTTCGCCGGTGCTCTCAGCGCGAGCCCGGAATTCCCCATCGGCCCCAGCTTGAATTCATACTCGATCTCAAAATCGCCGTATTCCTTTTCACTGATAAGCCACGTTCCCCTCGCTCCCACACTGGTCAGCACCCCGTCCTTTACCCTCCATTCCGCAGCTTCTTTGGGCGGCAGGCTTACGTCCGCCCAGCGCCGCACCACAAACCCAGCGGGCACCCCCTCCTTTTCAAAGAGCGGCACGAAATCCCCGGCAACCGCGGTGGTCACAAAGGCAAGCAAGGCAAGAGGGGTCTTCATGGCAGAAAGCCAAAGCCCAGCTGCGGCTGTCCCTTAGACCGCAAATTTCACACCCTTTGCAGCGATACAGGAGTGGTTACGCCACTCCGTGGCGCCTTGCCTTTGTTGCTTGGTCCGTGGGTTGCACCCACGGCTGCCGTTGTCATGCCGCTACGCGGCACAATGCAGCGCTTCGCTCTGAAGCGAGAAATTTGGCCCGCTCAACCTAAGGCTGCGGGCGCCGCAGTCCTTTGATAAACGCCTCGTTCGTGTCGGTCTTCGAGGGATTCAGTGGCTTGTCCGCCATCTCCGTGCCGTTTCCCGGCGCGGCGTCCTGCGGAGGCGCGGCAGGTGCCTCGGGGGCTTCAGGCGGTGCGGAAGGATCCGGCTCCGGTGTTCCAAAGAACAGTGCCTTGTGGAAGCGATACTCGTCTTTCACGGCCGCAGCTTCATCCATGAACGCCTGGCTTTCACCCGTCAACCCCGTGAAAATGCAGAATACCCCGGCCTGCCACTGCCGATCCGCCAGGGTCTCAGGCGGCAGGGTGGGCTTGATGAACGAGCGCGCCATCGCGAGCACGCTCTGCGGCGTGAGGTCCGACCAGGCGATTGGGACGTTTCCAAACTGCACCTTGATGTCCAGTTGCAGGTCGCTCGCACGGGCGACACCGCCAGGCAGTTGCTGCCCATTGCGCCGCTGCAATACCGATGGATAGCCGCTCGTGTTGAGGTCCTTTACGAGTTGCTCCTTGAACTGCACGAGCCATTCCACCCGGTGCACGAGCAGATCTCGCTCTTTCACCAAATCCGGCAGGGTCAGCTTCACCGCCTGCATGGTGATGAGCGCATCCTTGAAACGATACGTCTCGCAGAGGGACTTAATCCGTATCTTCGCGTCGGTCAGCGCTTGCTCCTCGATTGCCAAGCGCTCTGCCATCTTCTTGTCGTTCTCGGTCTTTGCGGCCGAGGCCATCGCCAAAATTTTCGGTCCCAGTTCCCTTTCCATCTCCGCGAGCTTCGCAAGCAGAGCGCTCGTTTTGATTTTCTCGCGCAACTCCGGGAGCTTCTGGAGTGCTGCAGCCGCCGCCTCGGGGTGGGCCTCGTAATTCGTCAGACTCGCAAGCGTCCCCGTAACCGCAGCATGCTCATCCAGATAAGCGGAGATCAGCGGCCGGAATTCATTGATCCAAGCCGACTCTGCATCCGGCTTTGCATCCCGGAACTGCTTCAGCAAATCCGTCGCCTGGTCGTGGGCACCCGCCTCCCACGCCTTCAGGCCGAGCACCAGAAATGCAATGGCCTCGTAGGAGGTATTGTCAAATTTTTGCAGATCCTCCGGCCCGGGCAGTGCGGGGCGCGCCGCAGCCTGGGCGAGATTCGTGAAGAATGTGCCAAGCTTCGCATCCAATCCCAGTGCGGTGGGCTCGATCTTGCGGCCCAGGTCGCCAAATGCATTGCGCGCGGGAACGGGGCGTCCATCCAGCAATTCGCATAGTCCCTCATGCACGGCCGACCAGCTATTGCGCGGTTCCGGCAGACGGCCATCCGCGTAGAGTTCGCGGAAGGTGGCCGCCGCTGGGCGGTACTTGCCCTTGGTCATTTGCTGGCGGGCCTTCTGGTAGCGCACATCGGGGTCTTCCTTTTCCACCGGGCTCACACTCGCTGTGGGTGCGGGCACCGGCTTGGTGCCTCCACTGTCTGTTCCACGCCCAAAGTAAAATCCAAGCCCTCCTGCGAGCACCACGCCCACCACCATCATGGTGAGCCAGCTGCTGCTGTCCGCGTCGTTCCGGGTGACCACCCGGCGCTGGACCGGCACTTTTGGCCGCTTGCGCAGTTCATTGCGTG
>JAYUWZ010001242.1:0-2348 GCA_043753265.1 Verrucomicrobiaceae bacterium | reverse complement strand
TCGCCCGCCAGTATGCGGGCTATGGCCTGCCCGTTGCGGATCTCGTGTCGGAGGGTAACATCGGCCTCATCCGTGCCGCCCAGCTTTACGATCCGAAGTTCGGCACGAAGTTCTCCACCTACGCTGCCGTGTGGATTAAGCAACGCATCCATCGCTGCATCACCATGCAAGCGCGCTCGGTGCGCATCCCTGTGTGGCGTTCGCAGCGCCTGCGCAAGGTGGCCCGGCTCAATGATGAACTCAGCGCCACGCTCGGTCGTGCCCCCACCGATGGCGAACTCGCCGCGCGCCTGGGTGTGAGCGAGGACGAACTCGCCGAGGCCCAGGGCGACCGGGTGCAGGTGGCTTCGCTCGATGCGGCCATCGACCCGCACGACACCGATCCCATTGAGGTGATTCAGCGCATGGCGGACGAAAACACGCCCGATCCGGTCGCCGCGCTCTCGCACCAGGAACTCCACGACGAACTTGTGGCGGCCCTGCACGACCTCGACGACCGTGAGCTCGAGGTGGTCACCAGTAAATTTGGCCTCGGAAACCAGAAGAGCCGCTCCTTCCGCGAAATCGGCAGGATGCTTGGCAAGAGTCACGAATGGATCCGCCGCATCGCCGAACTGGCAATCGTAAAGCTCAGGCGTGCAATGGAATCCGTCGCCTCCCTCCCCGGAGGCGAGCGTCAGCGCCGCAGGGGGGCCGTCCGCGCCCGCCTGGAAAAACTCGGTTCCAGTTGGCAAACAGCGACCGCGAGCTAATTTCAAACGAATCCAACCATACAGAATCTAAAAATCTATGATGCTACCAATCCTGCTTTTTCTAGGCACCATGGCGCTCTCACTTTGGGCAATGTCCCGCGTGAAGCGCACTTACGCCAAATACAGCGCGGTCCCGGCCGCTTCCGGTATCACCGGGGCCGAGGTCGCCTACCAGATCCTTCAGAAAGCTGGCATCCAGGACGTGGAAATCGTCGAGCACAACGAAATGCTTGGCGACCACTACGACCCAACGAATAAGCGCCTCGTGCTTTCCACGCAAAATTACCATGGCTCGTCACTGGCTGCGCTCGGGGTGTCCGCCCATGAATGCGGCCACGCGATTCAGCACAAGATCGCCTATGCGCCTCTCGAATGGCGCATGATGGCGGTGGGCGTGACCAATTTTGCGAACCAGATCGTGATGTGGCTGCCCATCCTGGGCATGATGACGGGATTTGTTTCCGGCAAAACTGGGATGATGATTATGGCCATCGGCTGGGGCGTTATCATGCTCTTCAACCTGATTACGCTCCCTGTCGAGTTCGACGCCTCGCGCCGTGCGAAGGCCATCCTCGGCGGCATGGGTTTCATCCGCGAGGGTGAGGAAGCGGAGGGTGTGCGCAAGACGCTCGATGCTGCGGCCTTCACCTACGTGGCCGCATTCATCACCTCCTTCGCCTACTTCCTCTACCATGTCCTGCCCTTCTTCCTGGGCAACAGGAGCGACGAGTAACACTTCTAGAACGGTTTAGTCGTGTGTGTTTAATGCGCAACCGGGGCCCCAAAGCCCCGGTTGCGCTGTTTCCGGTGGAAGGCGCGCTCCGAGCCCCATGGCTCTGCCGTCTCTTTGCGAGTTACCATTGGGCATGCCAAAGCCGACGCCGAAGGCGCACTTTTCTCCAGTTTCGCTACAAAGCGCGTATGCTGGCCCCCATGGTATTCGAGCGGTTGCCAAAAGTCATTTGAGGTTCAAACATGATGGACGTGGGAGGCAGTCCGACCTGCGCTTTTCATTGGATGTTGGGGTTAAGCACTGGACGTTGGATGTTCTAACCAAGATTTCAGTCTTATTACCGTAAAGAAGTTGCCTCCGCGCAATGGACTCGTTATCTGACTTCCGCTGCTTCCGATGATCGTTCAGCACAACCCGCCTTTACACCTTACATACTGCTTAAACATTCACCCCGGTGAATCGTGGGCTGAGCAGTTGGCTGCGATTGAAGAAAAGGCCGCCTTGGTGGCCAAATTCGTCGCACATGAAAACTGGTTTGGCCTCGGCCTTCGCCTGGGTGCCCAGGCTGTCGACGACCTTGCTAACGACCCGCCAGCCCGCGCAGCGGCGCTGGAGATCTTCCGGTCACACAACCTTTACCCCTTCTCCGTCAATGCGTTCCCCTATGGCCGCTTTCACGCTGGCCCGGTGAAGGAACACGTATATGCGCCGGACTGGCGCATGACCGAGCGCCGCAACTACACCTTCGACGTGTGCGACATTCTGGCAGAGTGGCTCCCGGAAGGCGTCGATGGCTCCATCAGCACCGTGCCGTGCTCTTTCAAGGGCTGGATCACCGACCAGAAAGCCGTCATCTCCATGGC
>JAYUWZ010001241.1:0-5149 GCA_043753265.1 Verrucomicrobiaceae bacterium | reverse complement strand
CACGGTGATCGCGTCTCGGAACCGCGCGAAACCTTCCAACTCTTCCTCGCCGATGCGGTGGGCGCGGAAATTGATGACGCACAGGGCCTCGGCACGATCCTCGACGACGATCAGGACATCGCTGGTGGCATCCAATTTGAGTCCTCGCTCTTCCGCGTGCTCGAACACGGCGGTACGGCGAACCTCACGCTCGTGCGCGGGATCGCGGACCTTTCGGAAATCACCGTGCCTTACACGCTCGCTGCGGGAACGGCAGGCGCGGGGACGGACTTCACCGCCATCTCCGGCGTGGTTACTTTCGCGGCGGACTCGCGCTACGCAGTCATCAACGTGCCGGTGCGTCCCGACTTCATCTCGGAGCAGACGGAGACGTTCAGTGTGACGCTCGGCACCCCCAGCGGCGGCGCGCTGCTCGGCAACCGTCAGGCGGCCACGGTGCAAATCGAAGACGATGATCCGTCGTCACTGCCCGACCTCAACAACGACGACCGCCCGGATCTCGCCACGCTGAAGAAAGGCAAAATTGAAATCCGCCTGAATCCCGGCGACGGCGCTTTCGCCGCCACTGCCACAACGATCATCGGCACCGTGAAAGCGCCCACCACTTTCGTCGCCGCCGATTTCGACGGGGACGGAAACATCGACCTGGCGGTACTGAGTGCCGCGAAGAAAACCGTCTCAATTCTCCACGGCAACGGCGACGGCACGTTCGACGCTCCCGTAGCTGTTACCGCGGGAACAAAAAAGCAGGTGTTCGTAAAGCAACTCGTCACGGGTGACTTCAACGGAGACGGCCTCGCCGATCTCGCCGTGGGCCACAAGCTCGGCGTGAACGTGATGCTCAATCAAAGCGCGCCGGGCGATCCCGCATTCGGCAACGGCCAGACCGTGCTGCGCGCCAAGGGCTTCACCACGCTGGGCACCGGGGACTTCGACGACAACGGCACGCTCGACCTCGCCCTCTACGGGGGGAAGAACCTGCCCATCAGCATCTACTCCGGTTTTGGCACCGGCGGCTTCGCGGCAAAGCCCATCAACTCCGCGCTGCCCATCGGCCTGCGCTCGCTGCAATTGACGGATACCAATGGCGACGGGCGCCTCGATGTCATCGGCCTGCTGCCAAAAAATCTCATCGGCGTGGTGCTGGGACTCGAGGATGGACGCTTCGACAGCCGCCCCACTGCGATCCAAAAAATCCCGACCACCGCAGGCCCGATCACCCTCGCCTTCGGCGACGTGAACGACGATCTCGGCGTGGACTTCATCACTACCAACGCGAAGAAGATCGCCTCCATCCTCGTCCGCCAGGGCACCACCTACGCAGCCCCTGAGCTTGTCCCCACCGGATTCAAAGGCAACTTCAGCTATTTCACCGACATCGACGGGGACGACGACGCAGACCTCGTCCTGGTCTCCAATACAGGCCTGTTCAAAGTGATCGAACGGTAACGCGGGACTAAACGGGCGGGATCGATGCATCGACTACGAATCCCCGCACGGACCGGCGGAGAACCGCGAAGCGCGCAATGGGGTTTCTTTACCGGACAGACGGAATCATGCCGGTGCCGCTGTTAATGAAGTTGCCGCCGCCGGTGGTTTTGAGCGTTGCACTGTCGTTGCCGAGCAGCGTTCCGCCATCTTGGCCGACGAGGCTCGCGCCGTCGTTGCCGACAAGACCGAGGCCATTGTCGGATAGGAGGCCGAGGCCGTTATCCGAAATGAGACCCGCGCTGTCATTGCCGATGAGGCCGATGCCGTTGTCGGAGATGAGTGTGCCACCATCTTGCCCGACAAGGGCGATGCCACCGGGGGGCAGGAGTGCGCCGCCGATATTCGAGATGAGGTTGGCGCCGCTGCCTGCGATGTAGATGTTCGCCGACTTAATGGCAGCAGTCAGGTTCCCACCGTTCGTGGAGATGAATTTCACGCCGTCTGGTCCTATGTCGAAGACACCGAGTGCCAGCGACGCACCATCGTTGCCCACGAGCGTTGCGCCATCGAGGCCGACCAGGCTGGCACCGTCGTTGCCCACCAGCGTGCTCGGGCGCAGCATGTTTCCGATGCCGCCACCGGGACCGAAGAGGCCGATTTTTTTGCTTTGGAAAAGCGAGGGCGCATTCGAGATGAGCGAGGCGCCGGTGGTGTCGCCCTGGCCGGGAACCAGGACACTCAAGGTCGCGTCGTTGCCCGCGCGGATGGAGAAGCCGAGGCCATTCTCGGAAACAAGGCCTGCTCCGTTATTGGAGAGGAAATTTCCGCCGCCCGCCGCGACCAGGCGGCCGTTGCCGATAGGGATCACCACTGCGCCATTTCCATCCACCTGCGCGAAATCCGCACCGGAGAGCGCGACCGAAGTCGAACTTGCGGATACCAGATTGTAGGCATCCACCGCCACATTGGTAGGCCGCTGAATATCGCCTGCGAACCCCGAACCGCCTTTACCCAGCCCTGCGTTAAACACGGCAAGTCTTGCATCCTTGTCAAAGGCCGTGCCTGGCGGGAATACGTGAGTGGTGATGGTTTGCGAGAAGAGCTTCCCCGCCGACTCGCAATCGTAGCGCGCGCCTTCGCCGGCCACAATTTTAGTGGTACCCGGCAACACACGCACTACGACGTTTGCCGTGCGGAAGGTATGCGCGTCGGCGCGCCCATCCCATGCCACGTAGCCATTGGGGTATGGATTCAGCACGCCCGGCGCTTGGTAGGTGTGTGGACTGTTGACGGCCTGGCCGAAGTCCGTGGTGTTCGTGGCGGAGACGTATTCCGTCCCGGCCGGAATCGGGAAGAGCATGTCGCTGTTAAACTCGTCCACATGCGCCGAATTCCCGTAGCCGATTTGATAAGTGATCTCGTTGCCGGCTATGGCTGATGCCGGGCCGGTGAGGATTACGTAGGGCCTGGCGCTGTTATTGGCGCTGAAGCGCTGGGAGATGACTCCTTCCGTCGGGCCTTCGCCTTGCTGCTTGAAGGTCGTGTACTTGCGGGGCGCACGCAGCGCGGCCAAATTGCTATTCGCGTCGTAGCCGCTCCATTCCGCATTTGCGCGGAAGTTACTATTGAAGGAACCGCCGTAGGATTTTGGAACGGCGGCTGCATCCGGTGTGAGGATGACCTGCGCAAAGCCGAATGCGCCCGGCTTCACCAAGCCGATGTCGAAAACGACGTCGCCGGAAGTCGCGCCGACGGTCGGTTTCGTAATGGGTCGCGCTTGGAAGAGACCAGCGCCGATGTGCTTTTGCGGGCGATCGGTGAGCACGGCGTTGTGGAATTTCAATCCGGCGGGAATGGTGTATTTCACGCCCACGCCGCTGCGCGGAATGCCACCGGCATTGTTGAAGTAAATCGTATGGTAGACGAACGGTGTCGAAGAAGTGTAAGTCTGCGGCCACGCGGTATAGGAGTAACGCATGCGGCCAGCCTGCACGACCCGGGCGACGCGCTCCTCGAACTGGAAGCCGGGCTCGAGCACTTCGCGTGAAGTCCCGAAGGCTCCCGCCAATTTGATGTCGTCGCCGACAGCCACATTTTTGTTCACCGTGACCGTGAACTCCAGGATCACCGAAGGATCCGGATCCCCATTTCTATCCAGGTCAGGGAGCGAGAAGAAAAGCTGATCGTCCTGCAGCACAGGGTCGGCAATCTGCTGCCCGGTGATGTTCGCATTGGTGCGCACGAAAGCCGATTTCGGCTTGAAAGTCGTGCCCTCCGGAAGGTTCGTAATGGCCTTGCAGAAACGGGCTGGCACCTGTTTGCCGTAGTTGCCTACAAAAATGCGGTAAGTGATTTGATTGGAAGTGCGCTTGGGCTTCGAGCCCGGCACACCCAGCACCGTGGTGGTCACAGAGCCGACGTTATCGGTCCCTTCCAGGATGCCCGCCGTGACTTGGTGGGCGGTGACAATCAAGACCGGCTTAGCGGGTGCGGGATCGGCAGCAGGGTCGGCAGTAAGCGTGACGGACGGGAACAAGCTCCGCACATAGCGCCCACCCAATGGGGTGGCATAGGCTGAGGCGGAGTCCAGTGTGATCGCCTGGTCGAGCGGCCAGTCGTATGGCACGCGGAAAATCACGCGCACCTTTTGCTCCGCTCCCGGCGCAAGAGTGCCGATGCCGAAGAGTGCGCTTTGGCGGCGATCGCTCAGTTCCGTCAGCACCGGATTGCCTTTGACACCAAGAATCGTCGGGCGCTTTTTCGTTTTGGGATCGAGAGGCGGCACGCCGGACTCGGCACCCCCATCGAGAAATGTCAGCGAACTAAAGCCTCGCTGGATCACCAGGCCATTGTTGGCCGTTACGTCGATGACTCCCTTTAGCAGAGGAATGCTGCCGCTATTCCGCGCGGTGAATTCCATTTTCAATAAACCGCCACGGGCAAAGAGCGGATCTCCTATCGTGGTTGCCGTGAACGTGAGCGGGGAGACGATGGTGTGTTCAAAAGTTGGCGAAGGGCCGAACACATAGCTCGTCGGATTTTCGAAAGTGCCTTCGTAGAGCGCGTAGTTTTGTTGTTTGATTTTGACGCCGGGGGCGTTGAAGGACTCGTCCTTGGTGGGAGGCTCCATGACGGTCAGGACTAATTCGTAGGTCTTCGCTTCCGAGAGCGGCGTGGAAACGAGATCGCCGAGTTTCCAGTTCATGTAGTAGAGCGTCTGGCCGGTGGAGAATATCGGGCGCTGAATCTTGATCGCGCCACCCTTGGTCTTGCCTCTCACCTTCGTTCCGGTCGGAATGATGACGCGCAGCGCGGCATCATTAGCGGGCAGACCGCCGGCGTTGCGAACTTTGAAACGGTAAGTGATGGTATCGCCACGATGTGTGGTCGCACCCGTGGGATCGCTGGCAACGGTGGCTTCGTGGGAGACGAACTCGAGGATCGTTGTCGCTGCCTCGATATTGAACATCTGCGTGGGTGCGCCAAATACCGTGTCATGGCCCGTGACGGTCGTTGCGACGCGGAATGCGAAATTTCCCACCGGCAGATTGCGGGCGATGAGCTGCCAGCCGACGGAGCCGGTGAGTATAAAGTTCCCTTCCGGCACATCCGTCCACGAGCCTGCAACGCCGGGCGTTGCGGAGTATTGGAGCTTGATGCCGATGCGGCCCACGTGGTCGCGCGAGTCGTGTTGGTTAAAGCGAAAATTACACTGTTT
>JAYUWZ010001240.1:0-5157 GCA_043753265.1 Verrucomicrobiaceae bacterium | reverse complement strand
GACATCTCGAAAAGCGACCGTCTGGCCCTGCTCGACCCCAACGGCGACGGCACCTCCCTCAAAATCGACCGCAAAGCCGGCACCTTCAAGGGCAGCTTCGACCACCCCATCGACGGCAAGAACCGCAATTTCCAGGGCGTCATCGTCCAGCAGGACGGCGTGGGCCGCGGCGTATTCCTCGGCCAGACCCAGACCGGCAGCGTGGAATTCCGCTTCGGCGTAGTCACCCCCCCGGTGCCGACGCCGACGCCCACCCCCACACCAGACCCCAACCCTGACACCGGTGGCGGCATCGACCTCGGCGGTGGCATCGACCTGAGCGGATTCCGGGCGAAGAAGTAGAAAGCCGACAGGGCGCAAATCTAGGGAATGCCCTCTCGACTAGGATTTGCAGAAAAGAGTAGTGCGATGCGCTCATGGCACTTAGCCGCTCCCGTGGGAACCGGGCGACGGACTCCGCTCATGCGCGTGCAACGCATCACGGTCTGGCGGCGGAACGCGCCCGTTTTCGGAAAGCCTGATATCATTTCGCAGAGATTTTCGGGCAGTTGGAGCGAGGAGGGCTGAGCCAGGCGAGACGCCCACCCTACCCCGCGCCCATCGTTCGCAACGTCGAATCGTCATCTTAATTGTGCGGGATGGTATGATTTCGGATTTCCAAAGGAACGAGTTGCCGTGTTTGTCGATGGGTGTTTCTGGCATGGCTGCCCGCGTCACGCCACCTCACCCGCGAACAACCGCGCCTTTTGGGCCGCCAAGCTCGCCCGCAATGCAACCTGTGACCGAGAAGTGGGGCGCACTTTGCGCAGGGCAAACTGGACAGTCTTGCGTATTTGGGAATGCGCCCTTACCAACGTCCGGATGGGCCGTATTTTGAAAAGGCTCCTCCGCGCACTGGATCGCAAATGCGTTTCATAAACACAAACCGGCCCCAAAACTCGCCCAAAACCATGGCCGAGCGCGTCCGCGCCGTGGAGCAAGCCATCAAAGCCTCCACCATCCTCCTCACGCTGGGGCATGCGCACCGGGATGGGAACCAGTCTACGGCATTATGATTCGGCTGACCGCAGTCCAGTACAAGCAGACGTTTACAAGCGGTCACTCATGTCCGTGTTTGCTTGAGGCGGAGACGCTGGAAGGAGACCGATTCGAGGTGGTCGTAAAGCTGAGGGAGAGCATTGCAGGAGGGGTGGATGGACTGGCAAGAGAACTGGTGGCTTCTCGCTTTGCTACGCGTTTGGGACTTTCCGTTCCTGCTCCCTATCTCGTGGAAATCACTCCCGAGTTCGCACAGAGCATTGTTGTGGATGAGGTTCGGACGCGTTTCGCCCAGAATATCGGCTGGCATTTCGGTTCGTCCCTTCTCACGGGCTCGTGGCATGCCGTTCCATTCACCAGAGAATTACCTCACTGGATTTTCGACACTGCCGCCTCGGTGTTCGCGTTTGACGCACTCGTGCGAAACGATGACCGACACCTTGAAAAATCCAATTACCTCGTGAGGAGCAATTCCATCATGCTCATTGACCATGAGCGGGCATTTCCCTCTCCGGGAACCGTCACTGGTCCACTGCCTTGGGAGCCCGATGGGCTTTCCTTCCTTGCACGACATGTATTTTTTCCTGGCCTTAAGGGTCAACTGCCGGACTTTGAGCCGCTGTTGCAGGTATTTCAGGCCATGGGACCTGATGACTTCAGAGAACTGATATCCAGCATTCCTGATGAGTGGGATGCAGGCGGAGTCTCACTGCGACTTCAGGCATATTTGGTGGCACTCTTCCAGAATTTTGGTAGCCTTCAGGTTGCCCTCGCAACAATCACCCGATGAAGACCGCATACACCTATACGATTCTTCGCTACGTCCACGACGTCGCGTCCGGAGAGTCGCTCAATGTAGGCGTGGTGCTCTTCGCGCCTTCCGTTCGCTACGTGAGCGCGCGCATTCAGACAAACTACGGGCGGCTGAAAAAGGCGTTCCCAAACCTTGATGGGGATGCCCACCGCGAGCTAATGCGCTACCTGCAATCCAGCTTCGATCGACTCCAGACTCAGGTCGAGCAGGAGTTGCCTTTCGAGCAACAGCCTGGCGACGCCGCTGCCATCGCCTGCAAGGTGCTACCCAAGGACGACAGCTCACTCCAATGGTCGCCCGTGGGTGGCGGGTTGTGCTCCTCCCCATCCATGGAACTTGAACGCCTATATAAACGCGTCGTTGTGGCAAATGACGGCCAAAAAGCGGACGGCGGGCGTAGCGATGACGATGTATGGGCCACCTATCGCGAACCGCTCGTGCGCCAAAACGTCATCCGCTTCCTCGCACCTCATGTAGTCACGGCGAAAAACGACGATCACCTATTCGAGCACGCATGGCAGAACCACCAGTGGCACTGCCTTGAGCCCTTCTCGCTCGATTTACTCGATGCGGAAAAAATCAAATCCAAAGCCCATCGTCTGCTGGGCGCGATGACTGGTGTGCGCGAAGTTGTTTCGGATCACAGACTTTACCTCATGGTGGGCGAGCCCCAACTGGATCGCTGCAAACCTGCCGCCCAACGCGCTCTCAACCTGCTCCTTGGCGCACTTCCGTTACCCACCGAGATCATCAGGGAATCTGAGGCAGAAGCCTTCTCGTTAAACTTCGCACAGCGCATCAAGGAGCACGAAAAGGAAGAGGACGCGACTGTGAGAATCCATCTCACTTCCTAAAGTTCGCAGATAGAGGCTAAAAGCGCATAATCCTATGCGCCTGATTGTGTACTTGGACGCTGGATCGTGGTCATTTCCTGTCCCCTCACCTTTTTTCCTAAAAACTTCTTCTCAAAGAATCCTCTCCTTCCGTGATTTTCATGGCAGCACACCCTTCCAAGATCATGCGCACCGTCTCTAAAATTACCACTTTCTCGCTCCTCATGGCCGCGGGCAGCGCGTTTGCTGCTCCGAACTTTGAGGTCTTTCCCACGGAGGTGAACCTCAAGTATCTGCGCGACAAGCAGTCCGTCGTTTGCCGGTTCACGGAGCCCAATGGCGTGCACCGCAACGTGACCGCGGAGGCGAAGTTCTCTTTCACCGATGCCACGAAGGCGAAGATCGAGAACGGCGTGCTGACCCCGCTGGTCGATGGGATGACTGCGCTGAAGGTGGAGTACAAGGGCGAGACGGTGGAGATTCCCGTGAAGGTGGAGGCGGTGAAGGAGGATCTGGCGGTTTCGTTTAACAATGACGTGATGCCGGTCTTCATGCGCAACAACTGCAACAGCGGTGGCTGCCATGGAGCTTCGCGCGGCAAGGACGGCTTCCGCCTTTCGCTTTTCGGCTACGATCCGGCGGGCGACCATCACAACATTACCCGCGAGCAGATTGGCCGCCGCATCAACCTGGCGCTCCCCGAGGCCTCGATGCTGCTCACGAAGTCGGTCGGCGAGGCCCCGCACACGGGTGGCAAGCTTTTCACCAAGGATAGCGAAAGCTACCAAATCATCTATCGCTGGCTGGAGGCTGGCGTGCCGAAGGACGATACGACGAAGATTGCGCACCCGGTGAGCATCGAGGTGCTGCCCAAGCAATTGCTGCTGGAGGCGCCCGACCAGAAATTCCGCATCACCGTGCGTGCAAAGTATTCCGATGGAACGGACCGCGACGTGACGTCCATGTCGCTCTTTCTGAGCAGCAATGACGGATCGGCCAAGATTGATACCGAGGGTGTCATCACAACCGGGCAGCGCGGCGAGGCCTATGTGATGGCCCGCTACGACACCTTCACGGTGGGCACCCAGGTCATCGTGATTCCCAAGGGCCTCCAGTATACGAAGCCGCAGATCGAGGAATGGAACTACGTGGACGGCCTGGTGAATGCCAAGCTGGACAAGATGCGCATGCTGCCGAGCGGCATCTGCGACGACGAAACCTTCCTGCGCCGGGCGTATATCGACATCACCGGCACCCTGCCGACGGTGGATGAGGTGAAGCAATTCACCGAGAACAAGGAGCAATCCAAGCGCGCCGCGAAGATCGACGAGCTGCTGGCCCGCAAGGAATTCGTGGACATCTGGGCTCTGAAATGGAGCGAGCTCCTGCAGGTGCGCACGGACAATAACAATCAGGGCTCCTACAAGGCGGTGCTGAGCTACTACACGTGGATCCGCGAGCGCCTGAGCAAGAATGTGCCGCTGAACGAAGTGGCTCGCGAGCTCATCGCGGCGAGCGGATCGAACTTTGAGAATCCCGCCGTCAATTTCTACCAACTGGAGACCGACCCGCTGAAGCTGGCCGAGGATACCGCGCAGGCCTTCTTTGGCACGCGCATCCAGTGCGCCCAGTGCCACAACCATCCATTCGACCAATGGACAATGGTGGACTATCGCGGGTTCGTTTCGTTCTTCACGCAGATTGGCCGCAAGAACGGCGAGGATCCGCGCGAACGCATCATCTTCAACAGCGGGGGCGGCGATGCGCGCCACCCGGTGACGAATGCGGTGATTCCGCCGCGCTTCCTGGGTGAGGACGTGCCCGACATGAAGGGCGTGGACCGCCGCCAGGCGCTCGCCGACTGGATTGCGTCGCCGAAAAACCCCTTCTTCCCGCGCCACATCGCCAACCTCGTGTGGGCGCAATACATGGGCCGCGGCATCGTGGAACCTGTGGACGACGCCCGCCTCTCGAACCCGCCGAGCAACCCCGAGCTGCTCGACGCCCTGGCCACCAAGCTGGTCGCCTACAACTACGACCTGAAAAAGGTCGTGCGCGACGTGTGCAACAGCGCCGCCTACCAGCGCACCACCCGCGTGAATGAATCCAACCAGCTCGATGAGCGCAACTTTGCCCACGCGACCATCCGCCGCATGCGCGCCGAGGTGATGCTCGACGCCATCACGCAGGTGACCGAGACGAAGGATAAATTCCGCGGCCTGCCGCTGGGCGCCCGCTCGGTGGAAATCGCCGACGGCAAGACCAGCAACTACTTCCTCACCACCTTCGGCCGCGCCGACCGGGACACCATCTGTGCCCGCGAACAGGTTGGCCCCACGCTGAGCCAGGCGCTGCACATGCTCAACGGCGACACCGTGGAATCCAAAATCGCCGGTGGCGGCGTGGTGCAAAAGCTCATCAAGGCCAACATGACCCCGCGCGAGATTGCCTCGGAGCTCTACCTCCGGTGCT
>JAYUWZ010001239.1:0-2353 GCA_043753265.1 Verrucomicrobiaceae bacterium | reverse complement strand
CACAACCGCAACCGGCGATTGGGCTCTGGGCTGCCTGCGCTGGGGTCTCGATGGCTTCGCCATTCTCGGGAACGACGGCAAGATCTACATCACCCGCTGGTCGAATACGATCCCAGCGGGAGTGGATCAAAACGCTGATCACATCGCCGATGCATGGTCAGCGGCATATTTCTCGACGCTCTCGCTGGACCCTGCGAAGGACACTGATGGCGACGGACTGGCCGATGCTCTGGAATACCTGATGGGCACGTCCCCGCTCCAGCAAACGATCAATCCCATCCAGGTCCAAAGCACAACGGTGGGTGGGCAGGTGGTGCTGCACCTCATCTTCCCGCGGCGTTCGGACCTGGCTCCCGGAAGCTACGGCTACGAAACCAGCGGCGATGTCGAGTTCTGGGAACCGGCGTCCAGCGTGACGGAAACGGTGCTCTCGACGCAGACTGTGAACGGCGTGCAAATTGACACCGTGGATGCCGCGATTCCCTTCCCGGCGGGCCAATCCGGATTCGTCCGGCTGAAATGGCTCCCGCCTTCGCTGCAATGACATTTCCGCACTCACGACGAACCATCTGGCTCGCAGGAATACTGGCCTGCCTGTTGGCTGCGGGCGCCATGTGGTGGTGGTGGCATGGACCTGAACCGGCCCTGCCAGAACCACCACCGGCGAGCTCGTATCGCCCACCCGGACCGCCGGATCGGCCTTACATCGAAACCACGCCGGACCATCAACTCAGTCGCGTCATGCACAAGGATGAAACTGGCCTCTCCCCTCTCGAAACGGTTGTGACCCCGGAGGGAACTGTGACGATCCAACGGACCTTTGACGCCACGGGCCGATTACTGAAGGAAGAAAGATCTCTCAACGGTAAACCGCTGCCGAAGCCATAGACTAAGTTTCAAGATTGCGGCGGCGAAGCTTGGGAAACTCGTCAGCATCCGCGCAAGGGGGGCATCCTGGTTCTTGTAGTGGTACGCCGCTACCCGTTTGCTGAGCTTGCGCGTTTCTCGCGCCATCGCAGTTCGAGAAAAGCAATCCAGCCGATGACGGCAGTGATCAGGCACCAGAGGGGTAATTTGAGACACAAGTATATCTGTGCGAATTTGACGTATTCAAATCCGCCCAGCCGGGGGCGGTGAAGCTCGAAGAACACGCCGGATCCTGTTTCTGGTACTGCGGAGTCTGCGAGCTGGATCGGGTTGCTCCAACGGTAGAGCAGGCCTCCGTTTTCAATGCCGTAATCGTAAGCCCATTCCTGAGCATGGGACCATCGGACAAGGTCGACCATGGTGCCCACCAGCAGCACGATGGCGCAGGAAAGCAGGAACCAGCGGCGTTTGAGAAAAGGGGTCATCGCCCTCGCCAACTACTGCGAAATGACTTTAGTGTCGAGTAGCGGTGCGACGTGCCCAACTCCGCAAATGTGCCGCTACTTCTTTTCTCCCGCCGGCGGGAGATTCGGCACCAGCGAGGGATCATATTTTGCCCCGGCGGAGACTTGGATGACCGTCATGCGGACCTTGGTGGGGAAGAACTTTTCGGGGTCGGTGCGCTCGTGCGGTTTGACGTTTTTGTTGTCCTTGATGACGAGGTGCATTTCCTTGATGCCCTCGCTCCAGACGATGTCGTTGTTTTGCCAGAATTTCGTCATGGCGATGTCCTTTTCGTACACGCCGGTTTCCATGTAGACGTCGGTGTTGAAACAGCCGTAGCCGTGGTTCTGACCTTTGTTGGGGATGTAGCAGACGCTCCACGTGGTAGGCTGGCCACCAGCGGGTTTTTCGAGGACTTCCAGTCGCACATGCACCGTGCCATTGCGGTAATCCACGGGGGCGGTCCAGTCCTTAGGGCGCTGGGCGTTGAGCCGGTCGCCTTTCACGTAGTAGTGCGACTTGCTTGGCTTGGAGTTGTCGGCATCCGCTTTCGTGAAAGGAAACGTGACGTCGAAGAGCACGAACTGCTCGGCGTGGCTGAAGGCCGCACCTGCGAGGAGCAGGGCGAGTGAGAGGAGCGAGGTGCGACGTGGAGAGGCTGGGTGCATGACGGTGATGCTATGGCAGTCGCGACTGCGACCGCGAGGAATTGCTCCATGGCAGTCTGAACTTATGAAACGCGGACGCCTCCTGCGCTTGCGAGGCGATGGCGCGCCTGTTCGACAAGATCAGGAGTGAGTTACGAAGCCGTATTTGAATCCCGCCCTCTTTCCTGCCAGAGGCGGGGCGATACAAAGTAAAACAAGAGCAAGCCGACGGCGTGGCCGATGATCATTGCGATGCTGACCGCAAACTTCTTACTCCAAACCGCCCCACTCCATTTGAGACAGAACAGGAAGAGTGGCATACATACGAGCAGGCT
>JAYUWZ010001238.1:0-5158 GCA_043753265.1 Verrucomicrobiaceae bacterium | reverse complement strand
CCCAGGCGCTGCACCACGCGATCCGCGTGTTCGCTCAGCTCGGGCACAGGGATGGGCGGGGTGGGGGAATACTCGGCCACGTAATTCCGCACTGTCTGCAGGATGTGCTGCCGCTCCTCAGGAGTCTGAGGAATGTTCTTTTTCGGCTGCCGGTAACGTGGCGGCGCGACGGGTCGCGGGATCGACAGCGAGATGGGCGGAACTGGAGTGCGCGAGGCAACGTCGGACATGATGGGTAAAGGCTACTCTTCACTCCAACCACCCGCAAGGCTGCAAGTTTCTTGGTAGAAGAGTGATCTAAAACTTTTTTAAAGCTCAACGTCCAACTTGCAACGTCGCAAGCGAAGGGAGGAAGCCCATCGCGATTCAGCCTCGTGAGCGCCCAGTCGCTTGCGCCTTGGGCTTGGATGTTGGGCGTTCAGCGTTGGACGTTCTCTTTAATCGTACTTCTCGCGAATCCAAGCCCGCTCCGACTGCGTGAGCTGGCGGGGGGTCTTTCCTAACTGGCGCGCGTATTCTTCTTCGTAGGCCCGGTATTTTGCGCCGTCCTCCGCAGCCTCGCGGCGCTTTTCGGCAATATCCGCTGCTTGCTCGCGTGCGTCCTCGGCGGCCCTGCGCCGTGCATCTGCAAGATCCTCCGCGCGTTCCCGTGCATCTTCAGAGCCCTCCCTGCGTGCATCGGCATATTCGCCCGAACGCTCCCTTTCACGCTCACGATCCTTCTCAAAGCGTTCCTTTGCTTCCTCCTGCAGGCGCCGCTGGTGCTTTTCCGTGCGTTCACGCTCGCGTTGCTCGGGGGATGAGCAGGCGGCGATCAGCGCGATGGGGAGGATCAATGTGAGAAGCTTCATGGCACCTTACTAAGGGAGTTGACCCATTGTGGGCAAGCGCGGAGCGGGACGCCATGCATCGCCCGGCAAATGGATTCACCCGGTGAGGAACAGAAAACTGGCACCTGCCCGAATTTCCAGATATCCATGCGCGTCTTCAAGCTGGCTCTCTATGAATGATAGTTACAACCCGAAGCCCATTGATACCTCCCATGTGCCCCAGTCCCCACAGAGAGAAGCTCTGATCGAAACCCTGGCTGAAAATGCGCACGATGTGTGGGCGCGGAAGCGCATGACCGAAGGCTGGATCCACGGGGTGGAAAAAGATGATGCCAGGCGTACGACACCGTTACTGGTCTCCTATCGCGAACTGCCGGACGCCGAAAAGGACACGGATCGTGTCATGGTTCGCGGAGCGATTGAGGGCGCAATGGCCTACGGTTGGAGCGTGGAGCCGCCGCCTAGATTACGCACTTTGTCCCCCGCCCAGGCGGAAACCCTGGCGGATTGGGATTCCCACCTCGAAGGGCGATTTACTGCTGCGATGGCCGGGGAAGGGGCGTGGCTTTTCGACATGGATGACAGCGCCGATTTGGCCACTGGCAAACTCGATGCGTTCCCCATTGCAAAGGAAGCCATCACCCATTTGCAGAATGTCGTTTATCCTGCCTGGCTGAAAGCGGATAAGGAGGCCTGCCGCGACCAGAAAAGGCATCGGTGGGCGGCCACATTTGCCATCTGGCCGGGTATTATTGCGATTGTGTGCGCAACCCTTCAACTGGCGTTCCCGGGGGAAAAGGCCACGCTGGGACATTGTGAAACCATCGCTGTGGCAGTGGCTTTTGTTTCGGTGATTGTGGGCCTTTTGATGCACCTGCACCATGGCTGGCTCTCCTCGCGGCAGAAGGCGGAACGATTGCGGATTTTGAAGTTCTCGTCGCTCTCGGATCCCCAGTTGTGGTGCGACCTGGCACTTTGGAAGAAGAAGGTGACCAGCGATGTGGAGAAGCTGAATGAAATGAATACCCACCTCGCCAAGGACTGGGCGATGAAGCTGGACAGCGTCGCCTCGGATTTGCCCGCTCCGCCGGAGTGCGAGGTGCCGACCGCGGACATTCAGGCGATCACCATCCTTTACCGGGTGAAGCGCTTGAAATTCCAGCGGCACTACTTTGCATTCCAGTCCGGCCGGGCAGCCCGGCGCTCTTTGCTTTCCGACAAGCGAATCGCCCTCGGGTTGTTTTTCCTGTGCGTGGCGATCGTGCTCATGCACGTCTTTCATGTGGGAGGGTATTACTGGGAGGCACCTTTGATCGCGATGGCTGCTCTCCTGCCCGTCCTGGGATTTGGCATCCGGGCGTGGGTCCTCGCCTTCGAGGCTCCTCGAAGCAGAAATTTGTACTCCGCCAAGGCACTGGCTCTTGACGCTTACATTGAGCGCAGTCATGAGAAGCTCTCGGACACCCAGACGATGCTGCAGCATATCGCGCGCGGGGAGCAATTCTTTGAAAACGAGCACCGGGAGTGGTGCCGCCTCCAGATGGAAGCCGAATGGTTCGTGTGAGGAATCCCATGCAATTCATCCGTCATCACCTGGAATGCGAATGGCGACGGTGCCACATTCCTCACAACCATCCACAGAATAGCCCGTGGGATCGCCGGCGTATTTTGAACGCGAAACTGATGTCGCGGTGAATGGCCGCCATTGGCACGAAACACACAACCACCCCGCGACCCTTTGGGATCGCGGGGTGGTGTGAAAGATGGGAGTGGGAGGGCGCCACGCTCTCTTCCCCCTGCGCTGGTCTTAGGCGCTCCGCACGATGGCAGGCGACCAGCTCCCCGACGCTGTTGACCACGGCAAGCGGTCTTCTTCGGTCTCGCAGCAGGACCGGCTGGCGGCTTTCGCCCTCCAGCGTTTTGAGTGAGGCCTCTTAGCCCGGTTCGGCAGGCACCCGCCGGTGCCCGACACGCCAGACTGGGTAGTGACACGCCTGCAAAGGCGATGTTCGCGTCACCACCGGCTACCACGGGGACGGCCGCGGCTTTTGGCCGCGCGTTGGCCCCGCGCTACGGGTCTGACCTCTTAACTCTCAAGTTGCCTTGTTTTTGCAGTCGGGCGGCGCTGTTTTGAAGCACCGCCCGGGTTTCAAAAGGTTGTCCACACTTTGCCAGGTGTGGTGCCTTCCCGTCTGCCTCCGCCCCTTACGTTTCCCCATTGCGAATGTGGATCTTGTGGCGAGGTTGTCTCGCGCAGGCGATGGCAGCCGTGTTGGTTCGCGGTAGCAACTGGGACCTTCGCGGTCACCGCGTTTCCTCCGGCAAACGAAAACTTCGCCGGTCTCTCACTCAGCCAGCAGGATGGCTTTCGCCACCCGAAAGCGGTTTCGCGCCGCCGGCTGCAAGATTCCAAGTGTCGCATTTGACGAGCCGGTGCGACCCGGCCCGCTGGAATCTGTGAATGTGTGCCCTGGCTTCCGCTATGACCGCTCGATTCGCAGAGCGAATGATTGGCCACCTTGCAGAAGTTTGCAGGGAGCCGGGCGCACCAACTGCACCCGACTATTCTCCGGTTGCCCGGAGTTATCCCGGAGTGATCCGCCCCGGACATTTCGGTTCGTGGCGGGAGTCACTCTCGTTCTTTCAAAGAACTGGGCGGAGAGTGGGGAAGCGTCCGGAATAAATCAATAGAAATATTGCGTAAAATACACAAAATGAGTAACTTGTGAATATCAAGTGAATAACAAGCGCCGCTCCCTCACCGGCAGGGAGTTACGCATGCAAGAGTTATTCACAGCCGGTGAATAACGAGCGATTCGGAGATTTTCGCGGGTAAAATACCCAGCTTTCGCCTCCATTTCTCAACCATTCCTTCCCGCTATTTTCGGATCAGTAACGCGAATCCGAATGTATCTCCGAACCTCTCGACCCTTTTCCACCAACAACTACCGCGGCACCTCGACGTTGTAGATTACGAACCCCGGATTGTCTCCGGCGTCAGTGTCCAGAATCCGCAGAATCACCATGGGGTAATTCTTGTCGAAGCGATAGCGAAACGGCTTTTTCTTCGTCCCGGACGGCACCTCTGTGAGTAGTTTTGCCTGTCCATCGACAAGCGCGAAGACCCCGAGGCGAACGCTGGCAAAAATCCCCGGGTCGTCCGGACTTTTCCAAGTCGTGGGATCGCTGCCCGCACCGCCCGACATCTCCCATCGTCCCTCCACATACTGAAGCTTCAGTGTCATTCCCGCAGTAAAGGTCCCGATCTCTGTCCCAAATTTATCAGCGCCTTTTACGGAAAGGTTCCCGGTTTTCGGCGCGACTACCGCTGCCACTGCGCTCTTGGTCGATGTCGAGAGGCTTGCAATCGCTGTTCGGACGGCTCGCGCGGTGTTGTGGTTCGCTCGTTGGGTCTCGGTTGCCAGGATGGCTTCCAATTGCCTGAGCGCTTTCTCCCGCGATGCGGCGACTTCCAGTTCATAGCTTTTCAATACGGCGTCTGCTGCGGGCGGGAGCGGTGCCTCTTGTGCGCAAAGCTGGGATGTGATGACAAGTATGCTGGCACTGAGGGCAAGGAACGAATTCATAGGACCGGTTGGACTTACCCAGTCTACCCCCAGAGTAATCACTTACAATCCAGGATTTGTATCCCAAGCAATTGAGGTGAGCTCAATGTTCACTCAGCGTCGCGAGTCGGGTGTTTCCTTCGGCCACTCTCCATCCGGCATCGGGCGCAGCACAAACTTTGCGGGGTCGAGCACCACGTGCCGCACTTTCTCCCTGCGCCAGGTGTAGGTCACGTGAATCATCCCGTCTGCTGTCTGAATCACTGCGGGGTAGCTGAATTCCCGCAGCGGCTCTGTCTCTAGTACGCTGGCGGCCTGCCACGTTTTGCCATCCGCGCTCAAAGCCACGCAGAGCGGTGAGCGGCCAAGCTGCACGGGATTGTACACGATCACGTGCCGCCCGTCGCGGAGGGTCACCGCGTCGGTGCCGCTATTGGGATTCGGCAGCACGCCGGATTGCATCCCGCCCCAAGTCTTCCCGGAGTCCTCGCTCCAGATATCAAAGAGCTTCCCCTTGCGCGCGCGCCCCAGTGCCTGCAGCCGGCCCCCGGGATGAATCAGGATGGAAGGCTGAATGGCCCCGAACTTCCTCCCATCGTTCACCGGGCCGGTTGCCGTCCACGTTTTCCCGTCATCGTCGCTGCGTTCGAAGTGCACCTGCCATCCGTCGTGTTCGGTGCTCGTGGGGGAGAGGATGGCCCCATCGGCGAGTTGCACGGGCTTGTTTTTGATCGGCCCCAAAATGCCATCCGGCAATCTCCG
>JAYUWZ010001237.1:0-2354 GCA_043753265.1 Verrucomicrobiaceae bacterium | reverse complement strand
GCGAAGTGGAACTATGTCCCGCTGGGGACGCTGCAATACATCGAGAAGAACCACAACGTGGTTCCCAAGCTGCTATTTCTCGACGTGGTGCGGGTCGGCGAAATCATCGTGCAACTCGCCATGGGACAGGCGGGATTTAACTCGGTCGTCGCGGCACATGAGACGACCTTCGGGAGGGGATACCAAAAAGGGGTCGCGCCGGATATTGAGGCCGTGAAGTAGGCGCAGGAGGCGTGGCTATATCCCGCCCGTGCTTCCGATGATTACAGGCTCACCGAGGAATTTCGGTTTCCTGCTGATGATGTTCACGTCCCACACGGCTTTCACGCGGGAGCCCGCCTCGCGCACGTACGTTTTGAGGCCGCGGCCTGCGCCCACACCCTCGGCGTTGAAGCCTACAGCATCCATCCCATGCGCCCTGGCGATGTAGACCGCGCGCTCGTTGTGGAACTGCTGGGAGATGATGGTGACTGAGGTTTGCCGGAAGACCTCCTTGCAGCGGACGATGGAATCGAGCGTGGTGAAGCCCGCGTAGTCGCACACGATCCTCTCCGCAGGAACTCCGAGCGCGACGAGCGCGTTCTTC
This sequence comes from Verrucomicrobiaceae bacterium, assembly GCA_043753265.1. Lineage (GTDB taxonomy): Bacteria > Verrucomicrobiota > Verrucomicrobiia > Chthoniobacterales > Chthoniobacteraceae > SXWH01. The sequence goes on along the minus strand of JAYUWZ010001237.1, from coordinate 1,768 downwards.
ATGTCGGTGGGCTCATCGTAGTCCGCCCGGTGGTTGTCGCCGCTCACGAGGATGTATTCGATTTTTCCCGCCTCGAAGAGTTGCCGCGCCGCTTCCATGCGGTGCTTAAAGAAAAGATTTTCCCTGCCGCCACGGCCTTTTTCGCTGCACCCGAGAACGAGTCCCACGCGATTGACGGGTAGATCGGTGAGGGACTGGAAAGTGCGCAAGGACTCGGTGGAGACCCGCCAGTTGCACCAGGCAGTCACGAGGGCACCGACTGCAAATGTCCCAAAGGCTACCGTCCATTTCTTTCGCCGAGTCATGCCTTCAAACAGACACAGTAAAGGCGTTGCGTTCAACGTTCAATATCCGGCAGGGATTGCGGTTCAGGCAGAACGATCCATGGGAAAAATCGCCACACAAAAGCCACGCAAGACGCACAAAAGCCAATATGGATGCAAAAGTGGCTCATTTGACTCCTTTTCGCCATATTATCGACACATTCGACATGGAGTCTCCGCTCACTCGTCTCCCGGACGACACACACCACACACACCCATGCTTAAGACCACGCTACCTGCAATGCTGGCGCTCGCCGCCAGTCCGTTCCTCCTCGCCGCCCCCAAACCGGACGGCAAAACCATCAACGCCGAAACGAAGACTGTCATCGAACCGGAGAAGAAGAAGTCGATCTTTGACGAGATTTGGAGCTGGCCGACCATTTCCAAAAATGAGGACTCCGCATTCCTCAACGAACTGCGAATCGTGGGGCGCTTCCATGGCGACTACTACAATCTCGACAGCAACCTCGGAGCGGACTCGGACTGGGTCGTGCGCCGCCTCCGCGCGGGCATCAAGGCGCGCTTTTTCCACAAGCTGGAACTGCACGCGGAGGCGGACTTTTCGCCCCAGCTGGACAACCCATTTTACACGAGACTCACGGACGCGTATCTGGCCTGGAAGTTCAACGATGCGTTCAAAGTGACACTGGGCAAGCAGTCGGTGAAATTCACGCTCGACGGTGGCACGTCCTCGAATGAACTGCTGACCATCGATCGCAGCAACCTGGCTAATAACCTGTGGTTTCCCTCGGAGTATGCGAGCGGCGTGGGCCTCAGCGGGAAAGTGGGGAACTGGCAGTACAACACCGGCTTTTTCTCTGGGGGCACGGACACGTCGGAATTCGGCAATTTCGACGCCGGGCATTTCGGGCTCGTGAGCGTGGGCTACGATTTCGGAAAGGCGATTGGCGCGAAGAAGGCACTGGTGAGGGGTGATTATGTATATAACGACCGCAACCCCGAGAGCAACGTCACGCGCTCATTTGAACACATCGGGTCGGTCGTATTCCAACTCGATAAAGAGAACTGGGGACTCTCCACGGACCTTTCCTTTGGCACGGGGTACGGCTCGCAGAGCGACGTGTGGGGCTTTATGGTGATGCCATGGTATAACCTGACGGACAAACTCCAGGTAGTGGCGCGCTATACCTACCTGGAGAGCGACAAGGCAAACGGGGTGCGCCTGGCCCGGTATGACAACGTAATGACCAGCGGACGCGGAGACGAATACCAAGAGGTCTACGCGGGGCTGAACTACTTCATCTATGGACACAAACTGAAGATTCAAACGGGCCTCGCATTCTCGGACATGCAGGACAGCGCCAACGATGGCGGGCGCTACCAAGGATGGTCGTGGACCACCGGCCTTCGCGTGAGCTGGTAAACGATTCTTCGAACGATAGCTGCATTGTGGTGCAATGACAAAGCGGGCTGCGGTCGCATGC
>JAYUWZ010001236.1:0-10767 GCA_043753265.1 Verrucomicrobiaceae bacterium | reverse complement strand
CGGGACGAAGACGCTTTCCTTCTTCCTCGATTTGTCGAACCCGGCATCCGGAGACGTGACGTTCAAATGGTCCACCGCCAATGGCAGCGCAATCGCCGGGCAGGACTTTACCGCAGTAGCAGTGACGGATGTCACAATCCTGAAGGGCCAGACGCGCGCGACCCTGACAGTCACCCTCAGCGGCGACACCTCGGACGAAGTGGACGAGAATTTCTTCGTCAACGTCACGGATGTGATGCTCGGGGCAACGGTGTTGCAGCCCACGGCGGGTGGAGACTCCCAGGGTGCCGGAACGATTGAGAACGACGACGCCACGGTGCGCATCTCCGGTGCAACGGTGACAGAAGGCAGTTCCCCGAGCGTGGACTTCACGGTGTCGCTGCTGCAGCCCTCGCTGCACGACGTCACAGTGACGCTGAACATCGCTGAGGGTACCGCGAAGGCCGGCACCGACTACACGGTACCGGGCTCGCTGGTGGTTACCATTCCTGCCGGGCAGACCTCCGCGCTTTTCAGCGTGCCGATCACCAATGATCTGCTCGACGAGGCGACCGAGGCATTCTCCGTCACGATTGCGTCCGCGGTGAACGCGAAGATTGGCTCCGCCACGGCCACGGGGACAATCGTGGACAACGATGCCGCGCCCGTGGTGAGCGTGGTGGATCCCGTGGGCACCCTGCTGGAAAATGCAGGCAACCCGCAGATCCAATTTACCATCAAGCTCGATGCGGCATCCGGCCAGCCGGTGAGCGTGGTGGTCACCCCTCAATCCGGCACCGCGACCAGCGGCACGGATTTCAGCGGCAGCGCGCAGACGATCACTTTTGCACCCGGCGAGACGGAGAAAACCTTCACGCTGAATATCACGGATGACTCCGTGTTCGAGGGCAACGAGACCCTTAGCGTGGTACTCAGCAATGCGATTGGGGCTACGATTGGCGATGGCACCGGCGACGCGACCATCACCGACAACGAGGTGCAGCCGACCGTCAGCATCAGCAATGCGATTTTGGACGAAGGCAGCGGCTCCACGACTTCCACGCTGACCTTCACGGTTTCGCTCAGCAACGCGGCAAGCCAGGCCGTGACGGTGGATCTGGCAACGCTGGCCGATACTGCCACCGACGGCACGGACTACATCGGGCTGGCCCAGACAATCACCATCCCGGCAGGGCAGACTTCCGCGACCTTCAGCGTGAGCGTGAAGCACGACACTGTGTTTGAGGCGGACGAGCAATTCTTCGTCAACGCCACGAATGCAAACCTCGGCGCCACTTCCCTGGTGTTTACGGATGCGCAAGGGGTGGGCACCATTCGCAACGACGAGGTGCAGCCGACACTGAGCATCAATGACCGGACGATCACCGAGGGCAACAACGGCACGGTGGAGGTCGAGTTCACCGTGACTCTCTCGGCGGTGGCGGGCGGCCCCGTCACCTTCGATTGGGCGACCCTTGCCGGCAGCGCGATTTCCACCATTTCGCAACCGGGAGACGTGATCGACTTCGTGGGGGTGAGCACCACCACCGTGACCATCCCCGCGGGCGAGACCACGGCGAAGCTCAAGGTCACCATCAACCCCGACTCGACGGCGGAGGCTGACGAAAACTTCTTCGTCACGCTCACCAATGCCCAGTTTGGCAGCCTGCCGCTCACGATTGTCGATGCGACTGGCGAAGCCAAGTTGCTCAATGACGATCTCTCGATCAGCATCGCGGACTTCACCGCGGTGGAGGGCAGCGGCGGCGGCGAGACTGATTTCATCTTCACCGTGACGCTCAGCGGCGCGCACGATTTTCCGGTCACCGTCCACTACAACACCCAGGACGGCACCGCGACCTCCGGAACCGGGGCTCTAGACTTCACGGCCATCGGGGACACGGTGCTCACGTTTGCGCCGGGGGAACTCACGAAGGACATCATCGTGAAGGTCAAGGCCGACTCCAACTTCGACACCGCCAACGCATTCAAGGTGGTCCTCTCGCAGCCCACCAATGTGCTCATCGCTGATGGTGAGGCCACTGGTACCATCACGGATGACGACGTGAAACCGAAGGTGAGCATCGGGAATGTGACCCGCCTGGAGAATGCCGATGGTGCGGCGACCACGCAGTTCATTTTCCAGGTCACACTCGATCACGCGAGCGACGAAACCATCACCGTCAACGCCAGCACGATCGATGGCACCGCCACCGCGGGCACCGACTACACCGCGCTTGCCAACCAGCAGCTCACCTTTGCGCCGGGCGAGACGACAAAGACGGTTACGGTGAGCGTTACGAACGACGGCATTTTCGAACTCAATCAGACATTCGATGTCGTCCTGAGCGATGCCTCCAACGCCACGCTAGGGACGACGTTCCGCGGGACGGGAGTCATCGAGAACGATGATGCCGCGCCCACGCTCAAGATCACCAGCCAGACGGTGGTCGAGGGCAACACTGGCGAGCGCGACGTGACTTTCACCGTGACCCGCACGGGAGAAACCGAAGTGCCCATCACTTTCAACTTTGCCACGGTGGACGCGACCGGCAACGGCATCGCCGAGGCTGGAGTGGACTACGTGTCCCTTAACGACGTGTTTACCATGGCCGCAGGCGAGGCCACGAAGACCGTGATTGTAAAGGTAAAGGGCGACACGCTCGATGAGCAGAACGAGACTTTCGCGGTGAAGCTCACCGTTCCCGTGGGCGGCAATGCCACGGTAACTCCGGTCACAGATGGCGACGCCACGGTGACCATCTTCAACGACGACCTCACGGTGACGCTGCAGAACTCCACGGTATCCGTGGCGGAGGGCAGCAACGGCCAGACCGATCTGGTGTTCCGCGTGGTGCCATCCTCCATCTCGGATCACGACGTGGAGGTGACCTATACCATCACGGCCGGCACAGCGACGGAAGGGACCGATTACGTGTCCCTCGCACCATTGAAGGTTACGATTCCCGCAGGAGCCGCGTTTGCGGAAATCCGCGTTCCGGTGCAGGGCGACCTCACCGCGGAAAACGACGAGACACTCACCGTCACGCTCACCGGCGCGACGCAAGCTACTCTCGGCGACGCGGAAGACATCACCAGCGTAGGCACGATTCTCAACGACGACGCCTCGCTGAGCATCTCGAACGGCCTCGTAGTGGAAGGCAACAACGGCACGAAGCTGATGAAGTTCACCATCACCCTGGAGGACGCCTCGGTGTTCCCAGTGACGGTTCACTACTCCGCCGCGCAGGGCGACAGCAATGCCGGCTACACCGCGACAGCGGGGACGGACTTCACCGCAGTCGAGGGCGACATCACCTTCCTGCCGGGCGAAACCACCAAGGACATCTTTGTCTCCATCACCGGCGACACCACGGTGGAGGGGGACGAAAAATTCCTCGTGACTCTCAGCAATCCCATGGCGAACGGGCAGGCGATTGACGCGTTGAATGATGCGACTGCGGACGGCGTCATCAATGACGACGATGCGTTCCTGAACATCAGCGATTTCACGCTCGATGAGGGGGATTCCGGCACGGTCACCGCGACTTTCACGATCACGCTTTCGCCAGTCTCGGGATTTCCGGTGACTGTGAAAGTGAGCACACTGGATGGCACCGCCACCTCCACGGGAGCCTCCCCGGACTTTGTGGCGAAGATGGAAACCATCACCTTCGCTGCGAATGAGACGACCAAGACGTTCGTTGTCGTGGTCAATGGCGACCGCGTATTCGAGTCGATTTCCGAGATGTTCTCCGTGGAGCTCTCAGATGCCACGGGAGCGGTGATCCTCGATGGCACTGGCGCGGGCACGATTAACAATTCGCAGGATGCCGCGCCCAAGGTGAGCGTTTCCGATGCGACCCTCGTGGAAGGAAACGCAGGCGACGCGCCGATGATGGAGTTCACCGTCACGCTGTCGGATGCATCCGACACGCCTGTGACCTTCGACGCGGCCACGGCGTTCGCCACTGCCACGGGCACGACCGTTCCCGCGGACGGCGCGGATTTCACCGCGATCAATGGAAGCTTCACCATTCCCGCCGGAGTGAAGACCTACAAGGTGCAGGTCCCAATTTTGAGCGACAACGTGGACGAGGCGGACGAACATCTGCTGCTCAACATCACCAACGCAAAGGCTGGAGCGACCAACCTGGTCATCACCGACGGCCAGGGCCGGGGCACCATTTTCAACGACGACATCCTGGTGAGCATCGCGGATGCCGTGATCACCGAAGGGAACCCTGCCGATGGCAATGTCAACCTCACGGTGACAGTCAGCGTGCCCACTGCGTCCACCACCCACGACATAGTGGTCATGGTCAACGTGACTGCCGGCACCGCGCTGGCCGGCACGGATTTCGTGCTGCCTGCCGGGCCGATTGCAGTAACCATCCTCAAGAACACCACCAGCGCCACCTTCACCATTGCCGTGAAGGGCGACGCGCTGGACGAAAATGACGAGACGATCAACTACAGCATCGCGAGCGCCACGAATTCGATGATTGGCGATGCCTCCGGAGTAGGCACGATTACGGACGACGATGCGCGCCCCACGATCACCATGGAGGACATCACGGTGACGGAGGGACAGGCCGCCGTCTTCAAGGTCACGCTGAGCGCGCCTTCCTCAAAGGACATCACGCTCAAGTGGGTGACCAATGATGGCGACCCAGCTAGTCTCGTCGCGATTGCCACGCCTGGCGATGGCGGGGGCATCAGCTCCACCCAGGGCGACTACAAGCAATTTGGCGAGCAAACCATCGTGATTCCCGCGGGAACCACGAGCGTGAACATCTCCATCCCCACGGTGAACGACGCGAAGGACGAGCAGGCCGAGCGCTTTGGTGTGCAACTCAGCATCCCCGGCGAGAACGTGAACGATCCCGACGCGACCATCGAGAAGACGGCAATCATCACGGCGAATGACCTGGGCATCCTGAGCATCGGCGACGCGAGCATCGTGGAAGGCGACAGCGGCGAGACGCTGCTCACTTTCACCGTCACGCGCAGTCCCTCGCAAACGGGCACCTCCGCGCCCTTCGACCTGTCGAGCACGGTAAACTTCTACACCACCGACGGCTCCGCATCGGGGTCGGCCGACTATGTCAACGTCCCGGATGGCATCACCCCAGAAAACACCATCACCTTTGCGCCCGGCGAAACGACGAAGACGATCACCATCAAGATCAATGGCGACACGCTGAGCGAGCGCGACGAGACATTCTTCGTCCGCCTGAAGAATGCGACGAACGCCAGCATCAGCGATGGCACTGGCAGCGTCAGCGCCGATGGCATCGGGCTGGGAACCATCAAGAACGACGAGGCCAGCTTCCGCCTGGAACTGGTCGAGGGTTCGCTCACCGTGGATGAGGAAGGCCCCGGTGGTGCGCAGCAGTTTGTGAAGTTCCGCGTGGTCCGCTTTGCCGATGCCCCGGGAATGCTGAACGTGCCGGCCACTGTCTTCTACAGCACCCTGCCAAACGACGCCACGGGTGCGCTGCTCGCAACAGCCGGCACCGACTATACGACCACGACGGGCAGCTTCAATTTTCCCGCAGTGACCTCCGCGACCGCCACGGAGCAGAGCTCGGCGGACCTTGGCTTCTTCATCCTCGTGCCGATTACCAAGGACGCGATCACCGAGGGCGAGGAGACCTTCAAACTCAAGCTGACCAGTTCGGTCGACGCGGGACTCTCCGCGACCGACAGCGAGAAAATCATCACCATTCACGACGACGACCTGGCTAATCTGCCCAGGGTGACCATCGAGGACGCGCGGCTGGAGGAAGGGGCAACCGGCAATCCCGAGATGGTCTTCAAGATCAAGCTCGTGGACGCGAACGGCAACGCCGCCACTGCGGCGTCCAGCATCACCGTCAAATACAGCACGGCGGACGGCACGGGCATTTCCGGCCTGGACTACCTTGCCGCCGCCCCGGATGCCTCCGTGGTCTTCGCTGCCGGGCAGTCGGAGCGCGAGATTCGTGTGCAGCTGATTGGCGACACCATCGACGAAATCGACGAGACGCTTTTCGTGAATCTGCTCAGCGCGGAGTTTGCGCTGCCCGGCAACACCGGCCCGCAGCCCGCGGTGACGATTCTCGACAGTCAAGCCACCGGGACCATTCTCAACGACGACCTCGTGGTGAGTGTCTCCTCCGCGTCCGGCCAGGCCGAGGGCAATGGGACAAATACCCGCACCATCACGCTCACGATTCCGCAGGCGTCCACGCACGACGTCACGCTGTTCTATATCACCAAGGACGGTACTGCGGTATCCGCGCCGAATGCCTTCCCGGACTTTGTCTCCGTGGGGATGACACCGATTACCATTCTCGCGGGCCAGACGAGTGTCAGCTTCGACATCACCATCAATGGTGATCTCTACGCGGAGGAGAGCGAGAACTTCACGATTGAATTCAGCGGGATCGCAAACGCCAAGCTTGCGGCATCCACCTTCACCGCCACCATCCTCAACGACGACGCGACGCCCAGCCTCAGCATCGGCGATGCGACCATTGTGGAAGGCGACAGCGGCCAGGCAAATCTCGTCTTCACCGTCACGCTGGCAGGCGGCACCCGTGAGACGGTGACTGTTGATTTCGCGACCGCCGATGGCACCGCAAAGTCCTCGGGACCGCTCATCGATTTCGGTGCCTTGGCTGGCACACTCGTCTTCGAGGCAACCGAGACCGGCAGTTCCAAGACCATCATGATCCCCATCTTTGGCGATACGTGGAAGGAACTCACCGAGACTTTTGGCGTGCAGCTTTCCAATGCCAAGCTGGCAGGGGCTACCACGGGCATCTCGCTCAGCGACGGCCAGGCCACGGGCACCATTGAGGACAATGGCGATACCATTCTCGGCATCACCGTTACCGACGTGAAGGTGGTGGAAGGGGACACGAATACCACTCCCTCGAAGCTGACCTTCCTCATCGAAACCACCGCACCCGTGACGGGGGAGGATGTGACGTTCCAAGTGTTCACCCGGAACGGCACGGCCAAGGCGTCTGCGGTCAATGGCGACTTCACGGCCCTCTCGGCCCTAAGTAAAACCATCGCCGTGGGCGCGAGCAGCACCACGGTGGAGGTGACGGTAACTGGCGACCGCTTGTTTGAGCAGTCGGAGTTCATGTTCCTGGATCTCAAGAACATCTCGGGCAACGTGGAACCCGTGGGCGGCAGCGGAAACACGCTTTCCGGCCGCGGCATCATCTTCAACGACGACATCAATGTCATCAGTTCGCGGCAGTTTGAATATATCGATGCCGACGGCGACCTGGTGAATGTGCGGTTTACCAAGGGCAGCCTCTCGATTCCGACCACGTCGAATTCCAGCGGCGACTTTACCTTTGTCTCCACGGGCAGCGTGGGTGGCCGCTTCCTGCAGAAAATCGATCTCAGCAACGAAACCGATGTATTCGAGTTTAGCGGCACGGACATCATCATTACCGCAAAGCCGCAAATCCTCGTCACGGGAGAAATCCTCGGCGATGGCAAGGCCAACGTGGGGGCGATTGACGCCGCAGTCCCGCAAAGTGGTCTGTTCCAATTCATCAGCGGCGTGCAACTCGGCAAGGTAGTGGTCCCCGGCGATCTGGGCCGCATCATTGCGGGCAGCACAGTGCGCCCGGCCGGCATCCGCGAGCTGGTGGTGGGCTCGCTGGGCGGCGGCACGAATTTGCCGACCTCGCCGGTGGGCGTGGCCGCAAACGCGAGCTATGTGCTTGGGCCTATTGGAAAAATGACCGTCAATGGCGACGTGACCGGTTCGCTGAGTGTCATTGGTGATTCCTTCACCAATCCTCTCCCCGCAGGCGGCATCGGCAAGATCGGCACGCTGGTCATCAAGGGCAAGCTGAAGGGCGGAACGGAGGCGAGTTCCGGGCAGATTACGTTCACCGCAGGCATCGGGAAGGCGACCATCGGCGGAATCGTCGGCGGTTCCGGCCAGGCTTCCGGGATACTGCTGCCCATGGATGGACGGTTCAACACGAGCATTGGCAGTCTCACGGTGCTCGGCGACGTGGTCGGCGGCTCCGGTACGAACAGTGGCCTGGTGAATGCCTCGAAGATCGGCTCGGTTACCCTTGGAAAAATCAAGGTGCGTCCCACCGACCAGGAAATCACCGGGAATCTCATCGGCGGCTCCGGCGAGCGCTCGGGAAATATTTTCTCCGGCTCCACTCTTACCAGCGTCTCCATCAATGGCGACATCGTGGGCGGCACCGGCAAGAGTTCCGGCCAGGTGGTGGCCAATACCACGTTGGGGAAAGTACTGGTCACCGGCGACGTCCAGGGCGGCAACAAGCACGCGACGGACACCGCGCTTAATGCGGACTCCGCCGGCTCGATTGTCGCTGGCATCGTCAGGACCAGCGTCGTCGTCCAGGGCAACCTCATCGGCGGCACCGGTGCCGGCACGGGCGGAATCCTCATCAGCGGCGTCACGCAGGGCTTTGAGAGCCTGCCGGGCAACGCACCCACCATCACCATCGGCAAGGCCGGGGTGCTGAATTCGGGCGACCTGAAAGGCGGGGCAGGGGAGGCCTCCGGGTTGATTCAGGTGGATGGATCGGTTTCCAGGCTCACCATTTACGGCGACCTCATCGGATCCTCCGCAAGCGCCACAGGCGGCATCGTGGTCAATGGCACGCTCGGCACCGGGCTCATCAAGGGAAGCATCCTCGGTGGCAACAGCGCCGACTCCGGCAGCACCACCACGCTCCGCTCCGGGTTCATCGATGCCAGCACCATCACCAACCTCAAGATCGAGGGCCACATCGCGAGCGGCAACAAGGTCGGTGCCAGCACCAATCTCGTAAAGAGCGGCTCGATTACCGCGGCGGGCAATATCGGCACGCTTCAGGTGCTTGCAATGGATGGCGCCGATGCGCTCACGGGCACCGCAACCAAGGCAGTGCTGATTTCAGCGGGCGGCAACATCGGGAAAGCGACCTTCGGCGGCGACGTTACCCTCGCGGAAATCCTCGCCGGCTTCAGCGGCGCGAATGCAACCAACCAGCGCGGGACTCTCACCAATGCCGGTGCCACCATCGGGACGGTCATCGTCAATGGCCAGTTCAAGGCATCGAGCATCGTCGCGGGTGCCGACGCCGGTGGCGATGGCCAGTTTGGGACCATCGACGATCAGCAAACTTCGGGTATCAACCAGAACCTTATCTCGCGTATCGCCAGCGTGGTCCTTCAAAGTGTAGCAGCCGGCTCCGGCCCCACTTATGGCATCGTGGCCGAACGGGTCGACAGCGTGAAAGTCGGGGGCGTTGCTGTGCCGCTGGTTGCAGGTCCGCACACGGATAATCTCCCGGTGAACGCCACGGACCTCACATTCCGGGTGCGCGAAATTTGATAAATCGCGCTTGTGCCCGACACCGTTCTACGCAATATCGAAGCTCTCTGCGGGTATAGCTTAGTGGTAAAGTTCCAGTCTTCCAAACTGGCCAGGAGGGTTCGATTCCCTCTACCCGCTCTCCTCCTTTGTATGTCAGGGTGTTGAGGGCGATTGAGGGCTTGGGATTCGGCGAGTGAGAACGCTAGGTGAGAGCAACTCCACGGTTTTCCGTTGTTTTCCGCCCCGTTCCATCGACCAGTCGGTTATGGAGTGCCACGTCTCGGCGGAGTGATTCTCGACACCAACTCGACGTTGTAATGCTGTATCTTCCGCTCAAGAGGTTTTGCGACGGATGCGGCGGAGCCCAAGCAGGGTGCCCAGTGCGACGGTGATGAGGCCGGCGGTGCCAGGCTCGGGCACTGCCGTCCACACGAGATCGACACCACCCGCATCGCTGGTGAGTGCGAATTCGCCGAGAGCGTCCCATGCACTGTTGTCGATATCGAATGTGCCGACGCTGCCCATTACCGCGAAATCATCGATGCCGATGATGTCATTCCATGTTTGGTTAGCGGCCCAAAAGCCATTCGCAACCGGACCTGCGGTGCTGCCCGCAAAGTCGAATTGGAAATCCACTCCCGACGCGATGGTAAGCGTGCCGAAATCGATGGCCGCCACGTCGAAATTTACGCCCGGGTTGGCGGTGGATTCCGCCGCGAGAGTCCATGCGAAAATGGAGTCGGCGTTGAGGGTGAGTCCGTTTTGCCCCAGGAGGCTCCCCGCGCCGTCATTGATGCCCGGGAGACCGGGTGCGAGGATGGAGCCGGTATTGCCGGTAATCGCCCCCTCAATGATGGCATTGCCGCCAAGGGTCGCGCCGCTGTTCACGGTGACCGTTCCGGTGCCCGTGGCGGTGAATGTGGTGTTGGAAAGCAGCAGCGTGCCTGCATTCACGAGGGTGTTTCCAGTGAATCCGTTACCGTCGGGATTTGAGAGCAGCAGCGTGCCGGGGCCATTTTTATTTATGCCGCCCCCTCCTCCGCGGATGTCGTTATCGATTTCCAGGACATCCCCAGCGCCAGCGACATCAAATCGCGCATTCCCGCCAAGGATGGTGAACTGACGGCCCGTGGTGACCACCGTGCCCGAGCCGCTGATGAGCCGGAATGTGGCGTTGGTGCCGCCGCCTTCATTGATGACGATATGGCCGCGGTCAAAATCGGTCAGCGACGGGGTGGCTCCCAGTTGGTCGTTTCGACCAAACTCAAGGATTCCATTGGCTACGATCAGGCCACCCTCAAAGGTGTTGGCGGCGGGATTGGTGAAACGGTTGATGCCGTTGTTGCCGTTCACCGAGTTGATGGTGAGTGCTCCCTCACCGCTGATGACGCCGCTATATTCCACAGTCCGGTTGCTATCATTGGTGAGCT
>JAYUWZ010001235.1:0-5171 GCA_043753265.1 Verrucomicrobiaceae bacterium | reverse complement strand
GCGGGCCTCGCAGTTGGGCTGCGCGGTATCAGTGATTCCGAACGGGGTACCGCTTCTCGCGCCATCAGCCCGTGTGCCAGGCGCGCGCCTGGTTTTCGGAACCGCCGCGCGTCTTTCGCCGGACAAAAAACTCGGTGATTTGATCGCAGCCATCCGTCTCGCTGCGCCGAAGCTGCCACCCTTTGTGCTGCGCATCGCGGGCGGCCCTGAGCGCGATTTCCCCGACCACCTTCGCGATCTAAAAGCGGCGGCACGCGGACTGCCGATCGAGTGGCTGGGGGAGGTTTCCAATATGGGGGCGTTTCTACAGGGGCTCGATTTGTTCCTGATGATCTCCGAGCCCGCAGGCTGTCCCAATGCCACGCTGGAGGCCATGGCCGCAGGGTTGCCGGTGATTGCGACCGATCACGGCGGGGCAGGCGAACAGGTGATCGATGGCGTCACGGGCCGTCTCACGCCGCGCGGAGACGTGGCGGCCTTTGCGGATGCGCTATGCGTGCTTTCAAAGGACGCGGTGATGCGAATGGCGATGGGTGCGGCTGGGCGGAATCACGTGGCGGAGCACTTCTCGATGGCGCGGATGGTGGAGGGGTATAGGGCGCTGATTGAGGAGCGCTCGCAGGTATTATTGTGAGACGGACTTGTAGTCCGTCTGCCTTGGCAAGCGCGCTCGGAGTGAAGGAAGTAAGCGCACCGGACGGACTACAAGTCCGTCTCACATTCCACACAGACGGCCTTTTACTTCGCGGGCACCGCCTGCGCCTCAGGCGCCGGCTTCGCCGCAGCGGGCTTGGGTGCCGCTGGCGGGGGGAAGGGCGGATTCGTCAGCGCCTCGGGTGCAGTCTCCTTGAGGTTTGCGGGGATTTCGGCTTTTACCTCGCCGAGTGACCACTTCACGCCGCCCACGAGGATTTGCTGGAAGGTGGGGTTCGTCCACACGTCCTCGCGGTGGCCCATGGCGGTGAACCACACGCGGCCCTTGCCCTCCATGCGCGCCCACGTGGTGGGGTAGGGCGGGCGCTGGTATTCGATGCCCTTCATTGCCGGTGCATCGATTACGCTGAGCACATGCAGGTCGGGGGTGAAGTCTTTCATCGAGTACCATTCCTCATGAAACGAGTAATCTTTCCCCACGTTTTCAAAGCCCGGGAACTTGGGGTTGGTCACCGTGTTCTTCGCCACCTGCTGCGCGCCGTGCTTGATGAATTCGCCGCCGATGAAGCGCACGTAGTCGTCGGCCTTTTCGCCATGGTTCACATAGCGGTCGGGGCCCTTCTTGCTCTCGTTGTTCGTGTGAAAGGTGTCCGTGGCAGAATGGGTGCCGACGAATCCCCGGCCTTCGCGTACGTAGTCAAACAGAGCCTGCTTGCCCTCGGGGGTCATGGGCGGCTGCTTGTCGGTGCCGGGCGAGCAAAGGTCGCCAGTGGTGTAGAAGAACACCGCGTCGAACTGCGCGAGGTAGTCTTTCCCAAATTTGGAGCCGTCCTTGGAGAAGGTGAATTCCCATCCGTTCTTCGTGCCGAGCTCCAGCAATACCTTTTCGGCATGGCTCGGCTGGCCCTTGCTCCAGGAGATGACCGAGTGCTCGAAGCCGCTCGATTTCGTGAAAAACAGAATCTTCTTTTTTGCGGCGGCATCTGCCGCCCAGCAAGGTGCGGTGAGGATGGCGAGGGAGCAGATGGTGGAGGCGAGTCTCTTCAACATGGGAAAAAGGTATGCGTATGGCGGGTCGTGGGAAGGAGATAGTATCGGCGCGGGCTGAGATTAGGTGAATTTCCCCTTTTCTCCCTGCACGGGTTTTCTGCCACAAGTCGTGCAGATGCCGTTGTTGCTCTATCGATTGCTTTTCCCGTTTGCCTTCCTGCTGGCGCTGCCGTTTTACGCGCTGCGCCTGCTGCGCCGTGAGCGCGGGCGGCGCACGCAGGAGAAACCCGCCGGTTATAAAGTGGGGCTGGGCGAGCGCTTTGGGAGCTATTCGGCAGAGTTGAAGGCACGGCTGGCCGATGGGCCTGCGCCCATCTGGCTGTGCTCCATCAGCGTGGGAGAGACGCTCCTCGCTCTGAAGCTCGCGCGCGCGTTGCGCGCCACTGAGCCGGGCGTGCGAGTGGTGCTGAGCGTGACCACCACGACCGGCTACGAGCTGCTCCTGCGCGAGGCTGCAAAGGCTCCGTGGCTGATTGCAATTTACAACCCCGTCGACTTTCGTTTCGCCGCCGGTGCCGCGTTGCGCGCACTGAAGCCACGCGCGCTCGTGCTCATCGAGGGGGGCATCTGGCCCAATTTCCTTTCGATTGCCCGCAAGCAGGGAGTGCCCGTGGTGCTGGCCTCGGCCCGCCTTTCCCCGCGCAGTGAGCGGCGCTGGCGAAAGCGCGCATGGTTCGGCAAGGCGGTGTGGAATTTGTTCGATTTGGTGTGCGTGCCAGAGCCCGGGGATGTCGCGCGCTTTGCGGGTATCGGCGCGCCTGCTGAACGGGTAAGACACACAGGGAACATCAAGTTCGACAATGCCGCCACGGATGTCGCGTCGCGCGAGGCGGAGTTTCGCGGGATCGCTGCATCGCTGGGTTTTGCGGGCGAGATCCTCGTGGCAGGAAGCACGTGGGCGCCGGAGGAGAAAGCGCTCGCGACCGCACTCGTGGAGTTGCGCAAGGACTGGCCGGCGCTGCGCCTTGTCATCGTGCCGCGCCATGTGGAGCGTGCTGCTGAAATTGTGCGCGACCTTGCGCCGCTGCGCGTGGCGCTTCGCAGCAAGCTGGCGGGTACCGCGGATTGCGACGCGCTGCTCGTGGATACCACGGGCGAATTGCGCGATTGGTACCGCCTGGCCACTGTGGTGTTCGTCGGCAAGACGCTGCCGGGAGTCGTGGAAATCGGTGGGCAAAACATGGGCGAACCGGCATCGCTGGGCCTCCCGGTGGTCTACGGACCGCACACGGAAAACTTCACGGCACTCGTGGCGCATCTCGGCGCGAACGATGCAGCGGTGGCGATTACCTCGGCGGAGGAGTTGGTGCCTGCATTGCGAGGACTTCTCGCAGACCCGGCACGCCGCGCGGCGATGGGAGAGCGGGCGAGGGAGGCGGTGATTCCGCACCAAGGAGCGGCAGAGCGGACGGCGGGGATGATCTTTGAGGTGGCTCGAAGTGGGATGTGAGCGCGTACGTAGTCCCGCCTTCAGGCGGAAGGAACTGCAAAACTTGCGCGAGTGCTTGAGTAAAACTGGACGCCCCGTGCGCTTTCCACGGGGCATTCCGCCTAAGGCGGGACTACGTGCTTTCGGCTTCGCCGCATTACGATTTCGTGATTCCAGAGCACTCGGTTAACCCTCATTTGCGTGGTTTTGAACCTGTTGGAATGCCTCAGATCATTTATGCAGGCTCCTTGGCACGCCCCATGCATAAGAGGCGGGGTATGAAAGCCCTGACCAGTCTCATCGTTACCGCTTCGCTCGTAACAGCCGGAGTCACTGTCTGGAAAGCCTGTGGCACCGCAGTCGCGCAGCCTGTTGCCATCGAGGCGAAGGCAGCCCCGGCCCCGGCTGAACTGCCGAAAGTCGAAATGCCCGTCGCGAGTGCCGAGGCCCCGGCACCCGTCGAGGAGGCGAAGGTCGCCTTCGAAGATACCGAACTCATCACCGGTGCCCGCCAGGGTGTCGTGCAGGCCTCGCTCCGTGGCAATGGCCGCGACCGCATGAGCGCCCAGCTTCGCAACAACTCGGCAACCCCCCTGCGCGTCAAGGTTCCGGCAGGCCAGATCCTCGAGGCCGGGCGCAATATGGTGGTGGTGCTCCGCCCGGCGCAGGTGGAATTGCTGCCCGCCCAGAGCGTGGATCTTTCCCTGGCGACCGCCTCACTGCACACCGCCAACAAAGTGGGCGATGCACCCTACAAGCTCTCCTACCAAAGCGCGCCGAAGCTCGATGGCTTCCTCGCATGGCTGGCAAATCATCCCGAGGTCGCGACGCCCACTGCCCAGACCGCAGTGCTGGCGCTCACGGAAAACCTGCCGCTGAATGCGGTGGCAAAATTTGCCCCGGTGAACGGGGTCGTGAGCAAGTTCAACACGGACGCGTTTCGCGTGGAAACCGGCGACATCATCGCCGCACTCGCAGCGCTCCGCGAAAGCGGCGTGAAGATTGAATCCCTCGCCCTGTCGGTCGACCCGCAGCTTCGCATCGAGGCCATGATTGAGCCGCTCAGCCGCGAGGGCGCCAAGCGCTACTACGGCATCACCGAGGAGAAGGAGTGGGATTTCTGGAAGGGGGAATTGCTCAGTGGCGACCCGACCACCCGCCACTACGCGCTCTTTGGCATCGCCCGCTTTTACCCCGAGGTCGCCCTCGAAATGCTGCCCCGCTGGGCACGCGAGGCAAAGACGCATCAAGTGTATCGCATGAGCGCCATCCAGGCCCTCGCCGATACGCAGCGCCCGGACGCGCTGCCCATCCTTCGCCAGCTCGCGGATGAACTCGGCACCGAGACGGACCTCGGCAAGGCCGCCGCGCAAGCCGCAGGCTACCTCGACAGCCGCCTCACGCATCTGGCCGCCGCGTCGCCCGTCGTGGCCTTCCGCGGAGCGACCAGCGCCGTCGACCTGTAAGATTTTGTTGTTTGCGCCACCCGGCTTCGACGGGAATCAGCCCTCCCGTCGGCCGGGTGCGCGTATTTTGAATGGCAAGTTTGGGAAGGCACTGTTTCCTACGAAGCGTGATTCGAACCGCATTTGTTCTCGGCGCAGGGTTGGGCACCCGGTTGCGTCCGCTTACCGCCCGACGCCCAAAGCCGCTCGTGCCGCTCGCCGGTGTCCCCCTCATTGCCAGGGCGTTCGACCATCTGCTCACGGTAGGCATCGAGGAATTCGTGGTGAACACCCATTGGTGCGCGGAGCGGTATGCGGAGTTTTTCCCGGGCAACGAGTGGCGCGGGAAGCCGATTACTTTCGTAAATGAATCCCCCGAGGTCCTGGAAACCGCTGGAGGGATATGGAATGCGCGCGCCCACCTGTCGAAGGGGCCTTTCATCGTTTACAATGGCGACATCCTCTGCGACCTGCCTTTGGAACAGGCTGTGCGCTTTCATAAGGAATCCGGAAATGAGGTCACCCTCATCCTTCGGTCCCACGGGGGGAACCAAAATGTCCTTTTTGAGAATGGGCGGGTGCTGGATTTGAGA
>JAYUWZ010001234.1:0-2361 GCA_043753265.1 Verrucomicrobiaceae bacterium | reverse complement strand
TTACCTCCACTCCGCACTGAAAAACCCCGCTTTTGTCCTTGCCTGATTTTTACACAGTTGCTGAAGGAGCTTTAAGCGACTGAAAGATCCCGTGAAATTCAAAAGCATCGGATCGCCCATGAAACTCCACGGGATCCTTCAGTCGCTCAAAGCTCCATCAGGATGACATCGTTGGAGGAGGTGAAAAAATAGACGAGGGGACCTCGCGCTGCGAGGGTATCTGTTTAGTCCGAGCACCGGAAGCAGCGCTCGCAAGCACCCAGTTTCGGGGAGCGCGGGCATCCTGCCCGCACTGTCACGCGTCCCGCGGGACACATCGCGGATTGCTTCAAAACAAGGGCTAAATACATACCTGCGAGGAAGGAGCAGGAATACCAATGGCAGTCTTCGATTGTCGCCGCTCCTTGGCTCTCAGAGAACCTTCCAAAGCCACCACTCTTCTCACGTCTCCACTTCTCCACCTCTCACGTCGAGAGTCTAAAGCGACATCCGCCGCCGCTCGTTCAAATACTGGTGAATGAAATCCTCAAAGCTCTCCGAGGTGCTCACGAGCCGGTAGTCCACGTTCATCACCTGGCACTTCTCACGGCATTGGTCGATGAAGCGCCCGAGTTCCTCCTTGTAGGCTTTTCGCGCATGCGTGGGGTCGAGTTCCAGTTTCTCGCCGGTTTCCAGATCAATGAACTCCGCCATGCGATTGATATCCAAATCCAGCTCAGTGGGATCGAGAATCTGGAGCAGGATGACGTCGTGCATCTTCTTCCGGAAATGCGCGATCGCTCCAAAAATAGCATCAGGGTCGTCGAAACAATCGGTGAGCAACACCACCAGGCCGCGTCGTGAAAGCATCTCTGCGAGGGCATGAAGCGCCTTGCCGGTATCTGTCACCTCCTTGGGTTCATGCGATGCGAGCCGATCGACGAAGAGCCGCAGATGCCGGGGACCGGCCCGCGTGGGCACCATCTCACGCACGGCGTTATCGTAGATCGTGAGGCCGATGCTGTCCTGCTGCCTGCTCACGATGTAGCCGAGCGCGACCGCCACCCGGCACGCGTAGGCATACTTGCTCATGCGCTCCCCACCCGCAAATCCCATGGACGCGCTGGCGTCGATGACCACATGCACGCGGAGGCTCGTTTCCTCCTCATACTGTCGGATGACGAAGCGCTCGGTACGGCCGAAAACTTTCCAGTCCAGGTGCCGCAGATTGTCCCCCTTCACATACGCGCGCCTGTCGTTGAACTCCACGCTCTGTCCCTTCATCGGGCTCTTGTGGGCCCCGGAGCGTCCGCCCTCCGCGACGTATCGGGAGCGCACTGCAAGAGTGTCCAGCTTGCGCAGCGCTTCGGAGGTCAGATAGTCGGTGATCGATGCCATTTAGGTTCCGGACGCAGGAATAACCATACAACCTTGGGGACTTTGGGGAAGGAACGCCAAAATTATTCATTTCTGGATGCTTGCGGGGAATAACATGTGGGACTACGCATCCCACTTGCGCCCAGCCATTCGGCTGGCGCATCTACACAAAACCAACCCACAGTAACAAAAGCATGAAACGTATCACCGTTCGTTCCACCAAGACCCTCCTCGCCTGCGCCGCAATGGCAGGCATCATCAGCGGGGGCTACCTCTCCAAGGCCTCGGCCAAGGACAACGCCGGCCAGGTCGCCGAAAAGTCTGAAGCAGACAAGGCCAAATGTGAAACCCACACCTGCAAGGGCAAGAACTCCTGCAAGAACAAAGGCGGCTGCAAGAGCGGCGACAACGGCTGCGCCGGCAAGAACTCCTGCAAGGGCAAGGGCGGCTGCGGAGTGAAGGACGGCAAGCCCACCCACGGCGCCAAGGAAGAGAAGAAAAAGGAATAGTTTTTTCAGATTTCACTCAGGCTCCCGCCCGGCCGACCGGCGCGGGAGCTTGATTTCTGAAATCTTTCATAGCCCGCGGCGCGGCCTGTGCCGCCCGCGGGCTTTTCCTTTCCAGAATATGCCTGCATCACGATTCACCAATCATCAGGACCTCGGAATCGGCATCGGCCTCCGGGTGCCGCACTACCGCCACATCCTGGAAAAGAAACCCGTGGTGGACTGGTTCGAGATCATCTCGGAAAACTACATGATGGACGGGGGCCGGCCCCTGCAGGTGCTCGACTCGATCCTCGAGAACTACCGTGTCGTGCAGCACGGGGTGTCGATGTACTTTGGCAATAGCGACCGGCCTAACCGCGAGCATCTGCGAAAGCTCAAACGCCTCGTAAAACACACAGGCACCCCCTGGCTCAGCGATCACTTGTGCTGGGGCAGTGTGGACGGCACCTACAGCCACGATCTGTTGCCGATGCCCTATACATGGGAGGCCGTGAAG
>JAYUWZ010001233.1:0-5174 GCA_043753265.1 Verrucomicrobiaceae bacterium | reverse complement strand
CGTTCCATTCTCGTTTCTAGCACCTCCTTCGCACGTCGTCCCGCTATTTTACAGGGCTTCCCGCTTTATTCAGCGTCTCCTTAAAGCTTCTACTGACTGCCAGCGGAGCCCCTTATCAAGCGGCCCTTCGACGCCAAAGTAATTAACCGGATCAGGTTCTTCCTTTGCTGCGAATCCCACCAGAAATTCCGAGTCACCTTTCCTTTTTTGGAGTATTACGAAATACTTTGCTTCGCGATCCAATGCAATGCGATAGACCGCAAACATTGCGGTCATGGAAGAGCCGACAGAACTCCCGGAAACAAAAGAATACTCGACCAGGGACGTTTTCGGATATCGCCGAAGCTCTTTTACCGTCAGTTTCATGTCTTTCCCACCGGGGTTTTTCTCGTCAATCGACAGCGAGTAAAGCGGGCGGAAGCTTTCAATCATCCCTTCTCCCACAACCGGTTTCAGCTTCGATGCGCCCAAGGGTACGGTTGCATCGCCATCCTTCTGGCCCTGGGTAAAACCTGGGACGGCAATCAGCAAGATGACAACGAAAGCGGACATCCAGAGTTTACGCATGGAATCAGCCTCCACCCTGCATGAGCCTAATCCAACACATTTATCGACGTCCCGCCGCTACATCACCGCCACTACGAGCGCCCGCGTTACATCCGCCAGAAACGCGTAATCCAGCGTCTCCGGCGTATCACTCGGCTGATGATAGTGCGGATTCCGAAATTCCGAGGTATCCGTCCACATCAACGCCGGGATGCGTGCCTGCCAGAACGGCGCGTGATCGCTCCGCAACAGCACCGGCAGAAACTGCTCCAATCCATCCGGCACCTCCAGGCCCACGACTGGAAACTCCGGCAGCGCACCGCTCGCCGCAGAGACTGCTTTCGCGAGCACCGCGCCGGAATCGCGATTGGCCAGCAAGCCGAGAAAGTCTCCCCGATCCGGCAACTGAATCGGCAGCCCCGGCGGCACCTGCTGTGAGCCGGGTGCATGCGAGCAAAAGCCCACCATCTCCAGCACATGCACCGCAGCGATACGCCCGGGATTGCGCGGCACCCACTGCTCCACGAAATCGATGCTGCCGAGCAGGCCATCCTCCTCGCAATTGAAGCACACAAATCCCACACTCGCGCCCGTTCCTTGCAGCACCCGCGCGACTTCCAGCATGGCAGCAACAGCGCTCCCATTGTCATCCGCCCCAGGCGTCTCCGGCACCGTATCGTAGTGCGAGCAAATGAGCGTGAGCGGTCCCTTCACATCGCGCGGAAGCGCCACCACGTTTTCGTAGCGCCCCTGCATGTCCACCTCGCAGCCGTATTCGGTGAGGCGTGCCGCAATCCACTCCCCGGCGCGTTGGTTCGCTGCGCGCTGAGCTGTGTAGTGCCGCGGCATCGCAAGAGCCTCCACACACTTCCGCAGAGCCTCCGCGCTCACTCGTGCAATCGCCTCCGTGGAAGCAGTCGCGATTTCAGCGGGCGCGGTATCGAAGCTATGGGAGAGACGCATAAGGAACCATTCCCTCACACTTCACCCATTCGTCGCAACTTCCTTCTCGCCGCCAACACAAAGCGCGGTTGAATCCCATCGCCATGATTCCAGTCACCGAAATCGCATTCACCTCCTATCCCGTCGCCGACATGTCCCGCGCCCGCGCATTCTACGAAGGGCACTTCGGCCTCACGCCCTCCACCTCCATGGACACGCCGGATGGCTCATCATTTACCGAATACGAAATCGCCGGAGGCGCATTCAATCTCGCCCGCATGGACGGCTGGACCGCCAACGCCAATGGCCCCTGCGCCGCATTCGAGGTCGCTGACTTCGACGCCATCGTCGCCGAACTCCAGACCGCTGGCGTGAAGTTTCTCATGCCCGCCTTTGAAACCCCCGTCTGCCGCATGGCCATCATCCTCGACCCCGACGGCAACAAGCTCACCATCCACAAACGCAAGCCGGGACATGGGTAAGCATTACAGCAGCAGCTTCAATCCCGCAGTCACCAACTCTCCCACAGGAGCTGCAGGGTTTTTCACCATCACCGCCTTCACGGCCTTGTGTGCATCCACCTGCTTGTATCCCAGCGCGATGAGCGCCAGCACCGCGTCGTTCACCTTCACGTCCTCCGCGCTCGGGGCGTGTCCGGCGCTGGCGGCTTCCCATGCGGCGGCGATGCCCACCTTGTCCTTGAGCTCCACCACGATGCGCTCCGCGGTCTTTTTCCCGATGCCCTTTACCCGCGACAGTGCCGCGATGTCGCCCGCCACTACTGCTGCCTTGAAACTGGCGACACTCGTGCCGCTCAATACATCCAGCGCCGTCTTTGGGCCGATGCCGCTCACGTGCGTGACGAGCAGGCGGAAAAGGTCGCGCTCCCCCGAGGTGGCAAAGCCAAACAGCACATGCGCATCCTCCCGAATGGAAAGATGGGTGAGGATTTTGAGTTGCGAGCCCGCTGCTGGCAGTTTGTCGTAGCTCGAAAGGGGAATGAGCACATGATATCCAACACCACCGACATCCATCACGATTTGCGTAGGCAGGGCTTCGACCAGCGTGCCGGAGAGGTGAGTAATCATCCGTCGCGCATTAGCACGCGCCGCGAAAACGTCCAACCTTCAACGACGGCAATACGCTTTTCCCTCATCGGCATGCTCGTGTGGTGCCTGCTCCTGCTCCCCTTCACCGCAAGCGCCGCAGAGCCGTGGCTCCTTCTGCCGGAGCCGGAATTCATGGGACGCAAAGGCGCGCAGGCCATTCCCGGCTCCAAGAGCACCGTGCTGGCTCCCGCGCGTGCCGGCGAGTTTGGCCTCGAGTTTCCCACGCTGGGCGAATGGCAGAATTCCGGACTCACCGACGCTGAGGTCCTCGCAAGAACGCAGGCCGCCGCCGCGCAATGGCTCAAGGAGTTGAAACCGGAAATCATCCGCGACGCCAGCAAGGTGGTGGATTACGCCGTCCTCCGTTCCATCAGGGTTCCCGTGGGCTCCACCGTGCTCGCCCCGGAATTTCTCAAGCAGTTCGAGGCCATCTTCGGCCCCAAGCCACTCGTGGTCATACCGAACCGGCACACCGTCTTCGTCTTCCCCGCGCTCGCTGGAAAGCACGAGCGCTTCGGCCCCCTCGTGCTTGCAGAGTGGGCCAGTGGCGCGCCCAAGGTGAGCCTCGAGGTCTTCGAACTTTCCGAAAAAGGTCTCCGCGCCATCGGCTCCTTCGCCGAATGAGCAATATGTCCGTTTTGCAAAATCTACGAAAAACCCAACGGGTGGGGCACAAAATGTTTGCACCCCACAAGATGTTTGGACAAAAGGCGGTCGCCATTTACCTCACCCGCAGCACATGAAATTCAGCGTCGCCAAAGACAAACTTCTCGAAGGCCTGCAAACAGTCCAAAATGTGGTCGGCTCGCGCACCACGCTGCCGATTCTTTCCAACGTGCTCATCCGCGCTGAGGGAGGCGTGCTGCGCCTTACCACCAATGACCTCGATGTCGGCATCAGTTGCGACATCCCGGCCCAGATCGAGCGTGAAGGCGGCACCACGCTGCCCGTGCGCCGCCTGTCCGGCATCGTAAAGGAACTGCCCGCCGCCGATGTGATGGTGGAGATCGACGCCAAGAACGTCGCCACGATGCGCTGCGGCCAGACCCTCTTTAAGATGAACGGCCTCGCCGAGGAAGAATTCCCGGCCCTGCCGAAGCTCTCGGATGCAAAGGTATTCAATCTCAAGCAGCGCGACCTGAAGGACGGCCTGCGCAAAACGAGCTACTCCATCTCCACCGACGAGACACGCTACGTGCTCAACGGCATTCTTTTCAGCTTCAAGGAAAACAAGCTCACCATGGTCGCCACGGATGGCCGCCGCCTCGCGCTGGTGGACATCGAGATCGAATTCCCGCGCAGCCAGGAAGTGGACATCATCGTTCCCGCCAAGTGCGTGAACGAACTCCAGCGCCTCGTCACCGACGAAGGCGAACTGAAGATGACCGTGGGCGAAAACCAGGTCTCCTTTGAAGTGAACGGCAAGCTGCTCGTCTCGAAACTCATCGAGGGCAACTACCCGAACTACCGCCAGGTCATCCCCGCCGAGCCCAAGGAGCGCGTGACCATCGAGCGCGGCCTGCTCTACGATGCCGTGCGCCGCGTATCCCTGCTTTCCAGCGACAAGAGCAACTCCGTGAAGCTCAACTTCGCGAAGAACAATCTCGAGATCACCGCCAACACCCCCGAGGTCGGCGAGGCCCATGAAGACATGGCTGTGAACTACAAGGGCAAGGACCTCTCCATCGCCTTCAATCCGCAGTTCCTACAGGACCCACTCAAGAGCCTCATCGAGGAGGAAGTGCATCTCGAACTCATCGACGAAATGAGCCCGGGCGTCCTCAAGGTGGGCACCCACCTCGGCTTCCTCTACGTGCTGATGCCCATGCGCATCTCGTAGTCGTCAGTAAGCCGGAAAAACTCAGGCGGTTATCAAAGTTCCGCCCGATTTGTGGTTCGAGTGGCAATGCATCTCGTTGGGTACCGCATTTTGGAAGAACGGCGGAGTATGTAGTCCCGCCTTTAGGCGGAATGCCGGGTTCAAGCCACGACGACCTCTCGATTTGATGCCGGATACCTTCGTGAAGCCTCACGGTTCCTTCCACCTAAAGGCGCGCCTACGTGCAGCCAGCGCCCTTTTGCTCACAAAACGGCTCTCCCAAAAAAGTCTGCGAAATCCCACTTGCCAAGCGGAGGCCACGCAGCTTGTATCCGCACCCCTGAATTTGCTCGCGTGGCGGAATTGGCAGACGCGTATGACTCAGGATCATATGGGGAAACCCGTGGAGGTTCGAGTCCTCTCGCGAGCACTACTTTGTGAAAAGCGCGACCTTTACCGGTCGCGCTTTTTTGGTGTCTGGCACAGACCCTACTTCACCGCTTCCATGATGGCCTTCCGCAATTCCGCGGATGATACCGGCTTGCCCACCACGAGATCGATGCCCTCGGGGAGAAACCCCTGGGCTTTGATCTCTTCGCCAAATCCCGTGAGCAAAATGATCGGCAGGTTCGGCTTTTCCTTCTTCACAGCCCTGGCCAGTTGCTCACCGGAGAGGCCCGGCATCGACTGGTCGGTGATCAGCAAATCAAAGTCGCCCGCGACCACGCGCGCCAAAGCGATATGGGGCTCCGACTCTA
>JAYUWZ010001232.1:0-5183 GCA_043753265.1 Verrucomicrobiaceae bacterium | reverse complement strand
ATCAGCGCCCCCACATGCGCAACCACCGCGCTTGCCAGTCCCTTCAGATTGTAGCCGCCTTCCAGCATGCTCACCACGCGGCCCTG
Organism: Verrucomicrobiaceae bacterium; assembly: GCA_043753265.1. Taxonomy (GTDB): domain Bacteria; phylum Verrucomicrobiota; class Verrucomicrobiia; order Chthoniobacterales; family Chthoniobacteraceae; genus SXWH01. The sequence goes on along the minus strand of JAYUWZ010001232.1, from coordinate 5,097 downwards.
CGCCGTCTCATTGGCAAGACCTCTCATCATCTTGGTGAGATCGGAAAAGTCCGTGTCCTTCAAACGAAACTGCCCCAGCGGATCCCCTTCACGGCTGTCGAATCCCGCGCTGATCAGCACGAGTTCGGGCCGGAACGTTTTCATGGCTGGCAGCAGCTTCTTTTCAAAACACTCGAAAATCTCCGCCCGCCCACTGAAGGCCGGCAGCGGGCAATTCAGCGTCGTCCCCTTCCCCTCCCCCTCGCCGGTTTCCTCCGCGCGCCCCGTGCCGGGGTACCACGGCCATTGATGCGTGCTGAAAAAATACACGCTCCCATCAGTGTAAAACGTGTCCTGCGTGCCGTTGCCGTGATGCACATCCCAATCCACAATCAGCACGCGTCCCACGCCATGCCGTCGCTGTGCGTGCCGCGCTGCAATCGCAATATTGTTCACCACGCAAAATCCCATGCCGCAATCCGGCGTCGCATGGTGCCCCGGCGGGCGCACGAGACAGAATGCCGTTTTATCGTCCCCCTTCATCACAGCGTCGACCGCAGCAAGACCGCAACCCGCGGCAGCCATTGCAGCCTCCCAAGATTCAGCGCTCACGCTGGTGTCGCCTGTGCTCAGTTGCCCCTTCCCCGCGCGGATGTCCTTCTCCGCAATCTCCAGATACCGCGCCCCGTGCACGAGCATCAGATCCTCCTTCACCGGCGCGCGCGGCCCGATCACCCGCGCCCTGGCAATCAGACCCGAATCACGCAACGCCGTATGCACCGCATCGTAGCGCCCGGGCTGCTCGGGATGTCCCGGGCCGGTATCGTGCTTCCTGCAGGCTGGGTCGGTTGCGAGAATCATGGGCACTATCGGACCTTCGAACGCTCCTTACGTCAACGCTCCGGAAGCCCCCATTCTTTCACACGCGCCGCATACTCCGCCTGCGGGAGCAGCACGTAGTGCGGCCTGGCATCCTCGCGCAGCCAGCGAACGAGCGTCACCAGATTATCCTCAGCCATGGTCGTGCAGCCCACACTTGGCTTTTGCGGCCCACGGCGAATGTGGAAAAAAATCGCGCTGCCCGCCCCGGCCACTGGGGGGTCGGAATTGTGGCGGATCTCCACAAGCCAGCGATACGCGAAATCCCCCAGGCGCATCCGCTGCTTTGCATACCAGAGCGGGGGATTTGCCGGGTCCACCAGCAGGTGCTTGTTGTAGTCAGGGTGCTTCACATCATCGATCCACGCATCCGCCGCCGTTACCGTGTGAAAAGGGTAATCGGAGCCCGCAGGCAGGGCCCGGTCGTACGTATATACAGTGCCGATACGGAATAGCCCCGCGGGTGCCCTGCCGTCCCTTTCGACTTTGCGCAGCCCCTGCTCTGCCTGCCCCCGCACGCCGCTGCCCCAGGCGAGACCGTTTTTCCCGAGCAGCACCGCCCACGGCGCGCCGACCGGCTTCCACTTGCGCCCATCCCGCTCATATCGCTGGAGCGTGCCACTTGTGGAGTTCCAGCCCTGCGCCACCGTCACGACGAGTTGCTTTACGCCGTCAAGTTCCCCTGCCTGTAAATGACTGCCCATTCCCGCTGTGAGGATCCATATCAGGCACATCCGCAAAATTTCGATATTGGATGTACGCCATGCTTTGTAGAATGGTGTGCAGGTGCTTCGCCCTTCCCGCTTGCTATCGTTTGCATTGCTCATGGTTGCCACCTTCGTCGCGTACTGGCCGGCAATGCGCAATTCGTTCGTTTGGGATGATACCGCTCTCATTTTACGTGATCCGCTCATCCGCCACTGGAAACTCACCCCCACCGCGTTCAAGGAATTTCTTTTCCTCGACGCCACCGCATCCAATTTCTACCGCCCCATCCAGCGCCTCACCTTTACTGCCGACTACGCGCTTTGGGGCATTGCCCGGGATGGCGCAAATGCGGCAAAGACGAACGCACCCAAGACCGGCGATGGCGAGGATCTCGCGGCAATTCAAAAGACCGCGCAACCCGGCTGGCATTTTACGAGCATCCTCATCCACGCGCTCGCTGCCGTGGCGCTCTGGCGGCTGCTGCGGATATGGCTCGGCGATAACTGGTGGTCCCTGCTCGGCGCGCTCGCGTGGGCGGTGCACCCCCTGCACACCAGTGCGATCACTTATGTGAGCGGCCGCGCTGATCCGCTTGCCGCACTGTTTGCCTTCACCGGCCTGGCGCTCGTCGCGGCAGCCCACAAATCCGGAGGATTGCAGAAAGGCGACCGCCCCGCCTCCTGGCGCATCATGGGCGCCGCAGCCTGCGCGCTGCTTGCGCTCCTGAGCAAGGAGAGCGGCGTGGCGGCCCTCACGCTCTGGCTCATGTGGCTTATCTTCAAGGCTCGGAAAAGCGGACGCGCCTGGGCGGCCTGGGGTGCCTCGGTGCTGATTGTTGTGGCCGTTTACCTCACGCTGCGTGACAGCGCGAATTTCACGCCCGTGCCGGAATCCACACGCACGACTTCCCTCGCCACCCGGCCCGTCCTGGCTGCCACCGCGCTGGGGGAATACGCCCGCCTCTTTGCCGCGCCGCACTCGCTCCACATGGAGCGCGATATTTCCTCCAAGCCCGGTGACGATCCGGCAAAGACCACGATCCGCTGGGTCCAACTCGGAGTGGGCGTCCTCGTCCTGCTCGGCCTCCTCATATGGGCCCGCTGGGCCATGCGCAACGCGCCCGATGCCGCGCTCGCAATCGCCTGCTTCGCCATCACGTGGTTGCCCATCAGCAATCTCTTCAAGCTCAACGCCACCATCGCCGAGCACTGGCTGTACGTACCGAGCGCATTCCTGCTGGCTGCGATCGCGGCGACCATTGGCCGCGCCTCGCAAAAGCCGCGCCCGGTGTGGCCCGCTTATGTTTTCGGTGCCTGGATTCTCTTCCTGTGCGTGCAAACCTTCCTGCAACAAAGCTACTGGAAGGATCAACGCACCTTCGTCGAGCAGACCGCTCAGCGCGCCGGCAACGGCCCTCGTATGCTCGTGAATCTCGGCCAGCTTGCAGCGATGGACGGTGACAACGCAAAGGCCCTGGATTACTATCGAAAGGCACTGGAAAAAGACCCCGAACTTTCCGTGGCCCACTTCAACATCGCAGCCATCGCCCTGCGGGAAAAGGACTACGACACCGCCCTCGCATCGCTTGCCAAGGCAGAGACTTCGCCCCTGTTCGATGCGGCGGGTCTATTACTCAGAGCCAGCATCATAAGGGCGCAAACAGGCGTTCCCCAATTCAATCTGCTCGCCCAGGCGGCAGGCAAGTCCCAGCGCAACTGGGACATCCTGCGACGCTACCCGGAGACACTTATCGACCTTGGCAAACACACAAGGGCCTACCACGTGCTGCTCAACGAGAGGATCGTCGGGGGCTACCGCGCCGAACTCTGGCAAATGAAGGCGTTCATCCTCGACTACCTCGGCCAGGAAGCCGCAAAAGCCGGAAACCCGAAACTTATGGTGGATTATTTCAAGACTGCGGTGCGCGCGTACGAGGAAGCCACATGGCGCGACATGCGCGACGACTACTCCCGTCAAAAGCTGGAGCAACTCCGCCCCCTCATCCGGCCCACGTTATAGCAAGAACAACTAGCCATCCGCCGCTCCGCACTGCGCTTTTCCATTGGACGTTAAGCGTTGGATGTTAGGCGTTGGACGTTTGTACATCCCCCGCTTGCAACCGCACCGGGCATCCGGCTAAAAGCGTCGCATGATTTCCGATGACCACGGAGCGGATGCGAATATTGCGCAAACACCGGAACACCGCCGCCTCTCCGAGGAATCCCATCGTGAGGGAAACTGGAAGCGCTGGGGTCCCTATCTGAGCGAGCGCCAGTGGGGCACCGTACGGGAGGACTATTCCGACCACGGCGACGCATGGCGCTATTTCCCGTTCGCGCATTCACACCTGCGCACTTACCGCTGGGGGGAGGATGGCCTCATGGGCATTTGCGACCGTCAGGCCCGCCTTTGCTTCTCCGTCGCTCTCTGGAATGAACGCGACCCCATATTAAAGGAGCGCCTTTTTGGCCTAGCAAACGGCGAGGGGCCCCATGGAGAGGACGTAAAGGAAGCCTACTGGTATCTCGACGCCACCCCCACCTCCTCCTATCTGCGCGGCCTCTACAAGTACCCGCAGCGCGCATTTCCCTACGACGAAATCCGCGAGAAAAACAAACGCTCCACGGCAGAGCGCGAGTTCGAGTTATGGGAGACCGACGCCTTCGAGGGGAACCGTTATTTCGACGTGTTCGTGGAGTACGCAAAGACGGCCCCCGAGGATATCCTGATCCGCATCACCGTCGCGAATCGAGGCCCCGACGCCGCGCGCATTCACGTCCTGCCCACACTTTGGTTCCGCAATACATGGAGCTGGAAGGCAGGCTCCGACAAGCCGATGATGCGCGCGCTCGGCCCCGCCACCGTCGAGGCCGCGCACACGACACTCGGCGACTACCGCTGGATTTTGGAAAAAGAGGCCCCCCTGCTTTTCACCGAAAACGAAACCAACATGTCGGCCATGTACGGCGTGCCGAATCCGCAGCCTTTCGTGAAGGACGCCTTCCACCGCTACGTCTGCCATCGCGACCGCAGCGCCGTGAACCCCAAGCTCACGGGCACCAAATGCGCGGCCCATTACATCCTCGATGTGCCGGCCGGCGAGGAAGTCGTCCTGCGCTTTCGCATGGGCGCGACGCTGGATATTTCCTCCAGTAATTTCGAGGAGTTCGAGAAAACATTCTCCGAACGCCGCAAGGATGCGCGCGTATTCTATGCGTCCAAATGCGCCGCTGGCATTTCCGCGGAGCAGCGCAACGTCATCCGCCAGGCCTACGCCGGCCTGTTATGGAGCAAGCAATTTTACCACTACGATGTGAAGGCCTGGCTCGCGGGCGATCCCGCGAATCCGCCTCCACCGCCCGGCCACGCGCGCACCCGGAACGCGGACTGGGGGCACCTCTTCAATGGCGACGTGATCTCGATGCCCGACAAATGGGAATACCCGTGGTACGCGGCATGGGACCTCGCGTTTCACATGATCCCCATGAGCCGGATCGACCCTGCGTTTACCAAGCAGCAGCTCATGCTTTT
>JAYUWZ010001231.1:0-10794 GCA_043753265.1 Verrucomicrobiaceae bacterium | reverse complement strand
CGAACTGAAGAAGGCAATTGAAGACAAGAAAGTCACCGTCATCGACGTGAATGGCTCTGACTCCTACAAGGCCGGCCACGTGCCCACCGCAGTCGACTTCGAAGCCACGAAGGCCGATCTCGCCAAGGTTCTTCCCGCCGACAAGGGCGCGCTCGTCGTCGCCTACTGCGGCGGCCCCAGCTGTGGCGCCTATGCCGCTGCCGCGAAAGCCGCAGCCAAGCTCGGCTACACCAACGTAAAGCATCTCTCCGCTGGCAAGTCCGGCTGGGAAAAGGCTGGTGAGAAGCTCGCAGCCGCGAAGTAATCACTTCGGTTCCGACTGAAAATTCAAGGCGCCGTCCGTGAAAGCGGGCGGCGCTTCTTTTTGCCCCGATCCTCACGCGTCCCAAGCTTCACGGGGCACCTCCCGCCTGGCTCACCCTTTCACCGCTCGGGTGCGAGAGGCGAGTAACGGATGGTGGATGGCGCTCTCCGAGCGGCATGAGAAAACACAGCGCAAAGCGCCCGTCTTTTTATAGCGGGTGCCCAAAGCAGTTTCCGTATGAAAGGAATGGAGGAAGGTCACGGAGTGGTATGTTACGCCGAAGGCGTTGCATCAACCAGCCCAGGGTTGCGAGGCACGAGCTACCCTGGGTGAGGGCCATGCAGAGCGCCTACCCTGAAAGGGTTGCATCCACGCACTCGTCGCTCTTTGAACCGGAAATTATTCGGCAACGCTATAAATGGGGCCTCCGGCTGCACTCACACACGCCCAATGGCAACTCGATCAGAGACGGCAGAGCCTTGGGCTCGAAGAACGCCATCCACCTCCAATCCTCCGCCACCTACGGGTTGATGGTCCTGATCCGGTAGTAGGCGTGGCCGGATCGAATCGCCCATGGGCATGATGCGAATCGGTGGAGTTTGGGCAAGGGCTGAAGTCGCAAAGAAAGCGAGCAGCAGACACAGGACCGGAAAACGGCAAAGGACGTTACGCATATAGGGCTGAGGACTTTAAGGGTGGGAAGCAGGAGGTGCAGGGCTCTGCTCACCGAGAAGGCTGGCAGTCTCGCGCAAGTCCCGGGCAAGGCAACCGATATTTAGCTCCCTTCGCACGAAAGGGTTGGTTGGTTGCATTTTTCAAGGCCTTGGTTGCGCTCGCGCAGGCAGCGCCCTACAACGCGCCCATGCTCAAAACATTCCTTCTCATTTTCGGTGTTGTCGTCATTGCCGGAGGCGTCCAGGGCTTCCTCGCCGGAAGCAAGGCGTCCCTTATCGCTGCCGGCATTCTCGGCGCACTCATCATCGCAGGAGCGCTGCTGCTGGGCCAAAAGCCCACCATGGGACTCGTGCTCGCGCTTGTGGGCGCCGTGGGCGTTGCGGGCCGTTTCGTCCCCGCTTACCTGAAAGCAGACGACAAGCTCGGCGCGCTCTGGCCGGCATGGGTGATGGCCGTTCTCAGTGTCGTCGCGCTCGCATGGGTCATCAAGACACTCGCAGGAAAGTAGGTTGTTTTGCGGCGATGCAAATATCGCTGCGAAAAAAGGATGCGGAGGGCTTGACTCGCTGCGGAATATCGCCATAGATTCCCGCCCTCAATTGACCGGGGAGTTAGCTCAGTTGGTAGAGCGCGTCGTTCGCAATGACGAGGTCAGGGGTTCGACCCCCCTACTCTCCACTCTTTTCAATTGTCCGCCACATGCACGGTGGGAAAGGTACAGGATCGATGGTGTGGCATCGGTGAAAAACGGTGCCGGGCGCAGATCTGGAGTGCGGGAGCTTGCTCCCGCTCTGGTGGAGGGCGCAGGCGGCAGGTGGCGGGAGTCCTTCACTTCAGGGAGGGCGCATCCATGAATCGCCTTATCTTAGCACCATTCTCTCATAGGCCCCCTATAAGTTCTACCCACCCCAGCTATCCGTGCGACGCTCGCCTGTCGCCTGCGCCATTGGACGTTGAGCGTTCAGCGTTGACCGTTAATCCAACGTCTTCAGCCCCTCCACCACACTCATCCGCGCCACCGCAATCGCCGGAAAGATTGCCGAGAGCAACCCCAGCGCCGCCGCCGCCAGCGCCGCAAGGCCCAGCATCTCCGGCGTCACCTCCCACGAGACAAACATCCCGCCCGAGGCCTTCTTGATGTCTATCGCATTATAAAGCAGGGCCGCCCCTCCGGCTCCAATCAGCGCCCCCAGCGCCGCGAGCCCAAAGCTTTCCGCCACGATGAATGAGCACAGCTCCTTCGGCTGAAACCCAATCGCCTTCAGGATCGCAAGCTCCCGGAACCGCTCGCGGATCGACATGCTCATCGTGCTCGCCGTCACCAGCAGGATGCTGATGAGCACCGCGCTGCTCACCATGCCAATTACCGTCTTGATTCCGCCCAGCATCGACACAAACGACATCTGAAACGCCCGCTCACTCTCCGCCCGCACCTCGCTCGACGTGTTGGCAAACTCCGCCTCGATCTTGCGCGACACATTGTCCAGCGCATCGGCCGAGGTCAGCCGCAGCCACCACATCCCCGTCTGCCCCCAGTCGCCCATCGCCTTGTCGAGATAGCTGTGGTGAAAAAAGATGTTCTTGTCGTCCAGCGTGCCGTGGTAGGTACCCACAATCCTCAGCTCCAGCTGGCACGGATACACCCCGCTCGTCATCGTAAAGCGGCTCCCCTTTTTATAGCCGAGCTCCTGGAACATTTTGCTCTGCATCGTATCCACGCCCACGATGCACCCCGTCTTGTCCTTCTCCCATTCCGCCTGCTCCGCCGGGTCGATTTTCATCTCCGTGAGCAGCTTCGGCAGTTTGTCCGCCTCCACGCCAAACGTCGCAAACATCGGCATCTCATCCTCCTTGAATTTGCCGCCATACCACGAAAACGGAGTCACCACCGCCACGCCCTCCACAGCCTCAATCGCCCCCCGCTGCCGCTGCGGCACGGTGGAGGTAATCGCAATCTTGTTCCGCACCGCCATGCGCAAGGACGTGTCGCCTTCCACCGGCGGCTTCGTAAATTCGCGCAGCACCACCATCAGCGTCACCAGCAGGAAAAGACTCACCGCCACGCTCATCACGCTCAGCAGCAGCCGGCGCTTGTTGCGAAAGGCATTCCTCGCCAGAAAACCCAGGGTCGTCATGGCCGCAGCTTTCCTTTCTCCAGGTGTATGCTCCGCGACCCATAATCCGCCGCGCGCGGATCATGCGTGACCATGATTACCGTCTTCGCCGCAGTCTGGCTCAGCGTCCTCAAAATCTCCAGCACCGCGTCCGCGCTCACGCTGTCCAGATTGCCCGTCGGCTCGTCCGCCACGATCAGCTTGGGATCGGTCACGATCGCCCGCGCAATCGCCACACGCTGCTCCTGCCCGCCCGACATCTGCCTCGGCAAATGCTTCGCCCGATCCGCCAGCCCCACCAGATCCAGCGCCGTCAGCACCAGCTTCTTCCGTTGGGCCGAGGTAAGCTTCATCAGCAGAAGCGGCAGTTCCACGTTCTCAAACGCCGTGAGCACCGGAATCAAATTGAAGCTCTGAAAAACAAATCCCACATTCTGGTTCCGCCAGTCGGCCAGCTCCGAGTCGTTTAGCTCCGTCACGTTCACGTCCCCCACCCTGCACGTCCCCGAGGTAGGCCGGTCAATCCCCGCGGTAATGTGCAGCAACGTGCTCTTCCCCGAACCCGAGGGCCCCATCAGCGTCAAAAATTCCGACTGGTGGATATCCAGCGAAACATCATCAAGAGCACGCACCTCCGTCTCACCTTGATGATATATCTTCGAGAGATGCGAAATCGCAACGATTGGATTCTTCTGCACAACCAAAACAACTAGGCGCCCCCCCGAACAAGCGCAAGACGCCCTATCCTAAAAACCAATTAACACCCCCAAAACATCGCCACTCAATCCTGTTCGAGATGGCCGGTCAGGCCACGATAATACGCAGAGCTGCCCCATTTAGAGCGGTTACCTAAAGTAATTTCCGCATCGTTTTCCAAGAGGCGCAGCCTCGGTGGATGGCGCTCTCCGAGCGGCATGTCAAAGCACACGCCGAAGGCGCACTTCCACCTGTTGCGAACCGGAAATTACTCCCGGCAACCGCTATAAAACGGTCACCCTGAGCGAGGAAGGAGTCGAAGGGCCTCACTTCACTGGCTGTGCCATCTCAGTTCTCGATGCCGTCAATCTTTCCATTTTCATTTCACGTCACAAGGCGTGAAACGTAGCGAATGATCGGCGAGGAGCCCCGGGCGCGACTCGTCTCCACCTCTCACGCCTCACCTCTCACGTCGTCATAGCACTGCCACATGCTCAATATAAGGATGCTTCAACAACCGCTCCACCTTCCCCTCCGCGCTCCGCGTAAAAATCGCTGAGCCATTCGAGTAAAGCACCCCGCCATCCGGCAGCAGGTCGTAAGAAAGCACCCCGCGGGCAATCACCGACTCCACACCATCCGGTGCACGCCGCACCAATTCCCAGTTCTTCGGCACCAGATCCGGTGTCTCCTCCTGCGGCGCAGCCCGCATCGCCTGCTCAGCCTCCACCACATTGCCCCACAGCATCATGCGCTTCAGGTCCGCACTCTTCGCCGCGCCCCCCTGGCTCGCCAGCGGCTTGCCCGTATAGCGCATCGTGAAAAAATTGAAGAACTGGAAAATCGCCACCAGGAGCCGCCACGGGATCAGCACAAAATCCAGCAGCACCCTCCACCAGGTCCGTTGAAACGGATCCACATGCGGACGCCGGATGTAATGCAACGCCCCATCCGCGCTGTAGCGCGGTGCCAGAAAATCCTGTAGCGGACTGCTCAAAAGCGTTTCCAGTTCCCCCGTTCCCAAATCCAGTTGGTGAATCTCAAACGGCCCGTAGGTCACCGGCTGCCCGCTCCTGTCGCGGCCCAATCCCGCGCTCTGATACACCAGCGTCTCGCTCTTGCCCGGCACCCAGCGTGGCGCCAGGTCCAGCGAGTCCCCCTCCGTCATCTCCCTCAAATTCGAGCCCTCGGCCGTCATCACCCCAATGTTCGCCGTCCCATTTGGCTCCCACACCACACACGCCATTCGTGGCTCCGTGGGATGCCGCGCAAGGTCGCGAATGCGCGTCTGGTTGCTGTGCCACAGCCGCTTCTCCTCGTCCCCATACCCGTTCACCTGCAGCAATCCGCAAATCTCCGGTGTCTCGAGGGTATAGAGCAGTTCCCCCTCCACCGTACCTGGTGCCAGCGAAGTGATGCTGATGGTCATATCTGCCGCCCCATCCGCCATCCGAGGAGCCCACATCCCCATAAACCGCGCCCCAGCTCCCTGCGACTTCCACGCATGGCGCTGCTCCATCGCCAGCGCCCTTTGACGGATCGCATCGCCAAACTTGCTCTCGATCTCAGTCGCCTGCGCGTCGCGGGAAAGATGCAGCCGGCCTAGGGAAAGAAAAGCAAATGAAGGCATTGCAGTGCGTTCTACCGAAAGTTCCAATTCAAGCCAAGCAAACGCGCATCACAGCCTGCAAACCGCAGGGCACGCCGTGGACTGCGACAGCTTGCTCCAGGCATTACCCACAAGTCGAACCCCTCGTGGAACAATGTGCAGCGCCGCGCCAAAGGCGCGAAAGAGCATAGCCTAGGGCTAAGCGAAGCGCAGCCCTAGGAATACCGTGCCAGCGGCACGCGCACCGAATGGTGCGCAAGAGCCGTGAATACGCCCAGTGGATAATCCTTGAGCGCTTGCTGCGTGCGGCAGGGATTTCTCGGCACTCAACGCCCTCCCAATGCATTAGCCAGTGAATGCTACGGCTTCTCCTCGGTCTTCGGCGCTTCCTTCTTCGGGTCGTTGATCTGGATGCCGTAGGTGGTCATGATCAGCGCGGCATCCGGGTCCCCCGCGATACGCAAAGCATCGAGCTCCTTCATGAAGTCGGTGAACGTCTGCTGCACCGCCTCGGAATTGGCTACTTCCGTCTTCCCCTTCTCCACGAGGAGCTTCAATTCCTCAAGCTGCTTGTGGAGTTGCTCAAACTGCGCGGCGGTGGTGGTCCTGTCCTTCACCGTCTTGGATTCAGTGGCAAAGTCCTGCTGGATTTTCTCAGACTGGGCCACAAGCGCGGCGCGGTCATCGAGCTCTTTCTTGTTCTTTTCAATCTGTGCGGTCAGCGCACTGGCGGTCTTGACGGTAGCCGTCTTTTGAAGGGCGAGGCCGTCTGCTTCGATCCCAGCCTCCTGAAGCTGGGTCAGGAAGAAGAGGCTGAAGGCAACACCCAGAAGGGTGATGGGCAGATGCGTGCCGAGAAATGGATTGGAAGAATTGGGATTTTCCATGGAATCTGGATATTTGAGGGTTTAGCGAATCGGTGGTGCTGCGGGGCGGGGAGCCGCCGGGGCTGCGGGAGCAGGAGCGGCATTGCCACCTGCGCCCTGGTTCTTCAGTTGCTCATCCATTATCTTTTTCAGCTGATCCGGCGTCGGAATCGCCGCATCCCACTTCTGCTTGCGCAGCAGGGCTTTGATCTTCTCGTTATTGTTCTTCGCGGCGAGGAAACCAATGTCACGGATGATTGCAGGACCAATCTTCTGCTGCACCGATGCCCCCTGCTGGACGATCTGCTGCTGGCGCTGCAATTCCCCCTGGCGGAGCTGGGCGATGCCCATGGTGACTTGGTAAACCTTCGACTGGCGCGCGCCTTCCTCGTCCTGCTCCTTGGCCTTCTGTTGAAGTTCCTGGTTGGACGCCTGTTGCGTGATGAGTTCCTGCTTGATCGAGCGGTTGGAACCGGCCTTGAAAAAGAAGAGCACGCTGAGAATGAAGCACAGCGCGCAGACTATGGTTGAGATGAGAAAGGGGATGACTTTCATGCGGGGGCGGACGTATGGGTGAGGTGTGTCATCCCGTCAAGGGGTTGTTGCAAAGAAATGCCAAAAAACCGCATTTTTCCAAGCAACCAAGCCATCAAAGAACAGGATCCCCCCGAAACCATTCGTCATTCGGCCTGACCCCTGACCCCTGACCCCTGTCTCCCGCTCCCCGCCTACGCCGCCGTTGCATCCGGCCTCTGCCGCACGCTGCTCTGGGTGTGCCTCGTCGATTTGGTCTCTTTGTCCTCCGGATAAGCCACGCGCGAATGCAGCATGCTGCTCAGCGTGTGGCGGAAGCTCTCCGCAATCTCGTTCAGTTCGTTGAATTTCAGGTCGCAGTCGTCGAGCTGACCGTCCGCCACCCGCTTGCGGATGATGTCCGTAATCAACTGCTCGATCTTCTGCAGCGTCGGCTTCTCCAGGCTGCGCGCCGCGCTCTCAATGGAGTCTGCCAGCGAAATCACCGCTGCCTCGCGCGTCTGCGGCCTCGGCCCTCCATAGCGGAAACTCGTGTCGCTCACCTCCGGCAGATCCTCGTCATGCATCGACGTTATCTTCCGGTCACGCCGCATGTTCTCCTGCTGGTCCAGCGCCTTCTTGTAAAAATAGAACACCAGCGACGTGCCGTGATGCTCCCGGATGACATCGATAATCTCCTGGTTCATCCCGTGCTCCAGCGCCAGCGACACCCCCTCCTTCACGTGCGCGATGATAATCAGCGCACTCATCGTCGGCGCCAGCCCCTCGTGCGGATTCCGGTCGTGCCGCATGTTCTCGCTGAAATACTCCGGCTTCACCAGCTTCCCGATGTCGTGGAAATAGCTGCACACCCGCGCCATCGCCGGGTTGGCCCCAATCGCCTCGCACGCACTCTCCGCCAGATTCGCCACTGCCAGGCTATGCTGGAAAGTACCCGGCGCCTCCAGGGTCATCCGCTTCAGCAACGGGTGATTCAAGTCCGCCAGCTCCAGCCAGCGCACCCGGGTGGTGATTCGGAAAATGCTCTCCACAAAAGGCAGCGCCCCCACAATGATCAGCGTGAGCAGCAGCGGAGCCCCCACCGCCACCACCGTCTGCATTCCGAGCGCCGGGTAGTTCAGCGGCACCCCCGCCGCCCAGATGTGCAGCAGGTTGATTTTCTTGAAAGCCACCGCCAGCGTCCAGGTGGTGAGTCCCACAAACAGCCCCGCCCGTGGCAGATCCCCCCGCTTTCGCACCTCGCCCGTCAGGAAAATCGCCACAAACCCCGCCACCAGCCCGGAGGTGATGCTGATGACGATGAACACCAAATCGTCGTTCGTACTCGCCAGCACCGGAATGCTCAGCAGCGTGGAAAACACCACCGAGAAAACGCCCACTGTGCGCCCCATCAGCACGCTCGTCAGAATCGGTGCCAGCGCGAACGGCATCGCAAGCTGCCAGAAAATCCGCCGGTCCTGCGCGCTAAATTGCCCGGCCTGCACCTCCCCAATCTTCGCCGCCGTGTCGTCCGACATCAGCAAACACCACTTCACCAGCGCTAGATGCGTGAGGATGATTAGGAAAAGCAACAGCAGCCGCGAGTTCCGGCCCCACACCTCCGGGCGGTTCAGGCACAGGTGCGCCACCGCGGTCCCATACATCAGCAGCGCCACCATGGGCGTCTCAATCGGCAGCTCCGCACTGCCCATCATCAGCACCCATACAAGCCCTGCAGCCCCCGCGACTAGCAGGACGATCTTGGCAAATAGCCCCCGTTCAAGCGTCTCTAGGAGTTCGCTTTCGGTCACGCGACGACGCGTCTTCTGCGGGACCAAGCCTTTTTTCACAAGGCGCTGGCGTTCAAAGAAACCGAGCATGGATGTGAGTGAAGAGTCTCCCTGCGGAAAGGCCCGCTGGCAAATGGAAAAATGGTAAGGTTACTGCAATGTTGGCCGGGCTACCCCGCCCAGCCACCATCGCCCGTCCCTACGCCACCGGTATCTCGCTCAGCTTCACCGTCCGCCGTTCGTTCGCCGATTTGTCCGCCGCCGCGATCACCCGGTGCGTCGCAAAGGCATCCGCAAAACTCGTCAGCCCCATGTGCTTGCCCGCGTCCAGCGCGTCGAAAAACGCCTGGAACTGCGTCTGGTACGGGTGGTCGCTCACGTCGCCGCTATCCAGCATCTTCATGCTGAGTTGCGACCACGCGCTCTTGTTCAGACCGCCCAGCTTCTGGCTGTGAAACTTGTTGTCCAGCAGGCTGCCCTCGCTGCCCACCAGGTGTGTGTGAAAATAATACGGCTGCATGCAGTCCACCACCGCCGCAGTCTTGCCCACGGCCCCGCTGGCAAAGCGCAGCAGGCTCGTGCTCGTGGTGGGAAATTCATACGCCTCAAAAATCGGGCGCGCACTCTGCGTCGAGTAGCTCGTCACCTCCTCCACCTCGCTGCCCATGCACAGCAGCAGCGCGTCCAGCGCATGGCACCCGGCCGTCAGCAGCGCGCTGCCGCCCAGCTCCTTCTTGGTGTTCCAGCGATACTGCCCATACCAGGGCCCGATGCCGTGATAGTAGTCGATCTCCCCGTAATGCACTGAGCCCAGCAAGCCCTGGTCGATGACCGATTTCGTCGCCAAAAACTGCGAGCTGTAGCGGCACTCAAAGCACACGCACACCTTCACGCCCGACGACTCCGCCGCCTTCTTCATCTCCAAAATGTCGCTCCACTCAATCGCCAGCGGCTTCTCCACGATGATGTGCTTCCCGTTCTTCGCCGCCTCGATGAACTGCGCCGCGTGCTGGTTCGGGTAGCTCGTGATGTCCACCACATGGATCGTCGGATCCTGCAGCATCGCCGCCAGGTCCGTATACGTCTTGATGTGCGACCCGTGCTTCGCCGAAAGCTCCGCGCTGTCCAGCGTCCGCGAGCTCCACACCGCGGTGACCTGCGCCTGCTGCGAGGCATTGATGGCTGCGATGTGCGCGGTGGCGGCCCAGCCGTACCCGATGATGGCGACGTTGATTTTCTTGCTCATGTTGAAAAAGGAAAGGCGTGCGGTTTACCGGACGCCCGTACAATTGCCAGCGGGAAATAGTGACGAACTTGGTACTCGCTCGGAAAACGCGAGGCGCGCCTTGGACTGCGGCGGCAAGCATAAGCGCGACGCCGCCTTCGCCTTGCGAAAGGTGGTTCATTGTTACCTACAAACGTCCGACCGGAAAGGCCTGCCACCCGTGCATATCAAGCGCCTCCCCACCCGCAATCCCTTCCAAAGGCGGCGTCGCGCTTACTCTTGCCGCCGCAGTCCAAGGCTCCGCCCGTCTCAGCGAAGATCTCCAGTCGTATATAAATCCTATCACTTCTTCCCCGCCTTAGCTGCCGCCTTCTTCGGCCGCAAAATCTCAATCTCAAAAGTCCCCTCATCCACCGGCCTTGCCGGGTACGCCATCTTCACACAAGTCACCACCGCATCAATCACCTGCTCCACCGTAAAGGGATGCCCCTCCGGCACCACCGCCTTGCTCGCATCGATGGTTACCAGAATGTCCTTCTGCTCCTCCTGGTTGTCCTTATATCCCCCGCTCACCGTGATCTTGTACAGCGACGCAAGGTTCACATCGTGCGGCTTCCACGTGCCATCCGTCGGCGGAATAAACGGCGTCGAAATCGCCGTGAAGCTCCACTCCGGCGCCGAGTGAAACGTCACAAACGGCACCGCTTGAAACGTGATGCGCGAGTCGCTCTCCGACCCATGCAAATACACAGGCTGCACGATCGTTACCAAACTAAGCGACGAACCCGACGCCAGCGGCGCAAATGCAAGCAACAGAGCAATGAGAATGGTTTTCATAGGTTAAGAACGTTGCCAGATGAGTGTTCTTTCATCAATCCGACGAAAGTCGGAAGCGTGAAGGTGGATGGCGCTCTCCGAGCGGCATGGGATAGCACAGCGCAAAGCGCCCATTTTTAAAATATGGCCTCCGGCTTTACTCACACATGCCGCTCGGAGAGCGCC
>JAYUWZ010001230.1:0-2367 GCA_043753265.1 Verrucomicrobiaceae bacterium | reverse complement strand
GAACGCGAGGAGAATCATCACGAGTGCAGTGCCCGCAAAATAGATCGCGAAATCCGCCGCGGCGCGCATTGGGCGAAAGGCACTCTTCCTTTCGAGTTTTACCGGTGGCGTGAAAACATACTCCGGCCCCCATCCGGGTTTAATTTCCATTTCCGCAGCCGCCCTGTCCAACGCCACGCCGGGCACGGGAATACTCCCCTCTCCGTTCGGTCCGACAATCACCGCGCTGTCGATGCCCACCTTGCCCGCCCGGTCGAGCGGCCAGAAACGGAGCGCCGAGATGGTCGAGTCTGGCAGCGCAAAAGTGAGCGTCTGCTCTCCCTTTTTAACCAGTGCCGCAACTGCGTCATAATCCACAAACCCGTTTCCCCGGTCGAAATAAAGCCGGGCGCGGCCCTCCAGTTCCGAGGTCATCCGCACCTCCAGCCGGAACGGCTCCCTGGGCGAAAATGGCCGCACATGCAAGAGCAGCACGGCCAGCAGGCCGGCCAGCAATGCCGGGAGTAGGATGCGGTTTGCGGAGGTCACACGCGGGAGGATGCCCGGACAATGCGGGAGCGTGGAGAAAAAAAGGCGGCGCGCCAGTCGCCACCCCCTTGGCGCGTGCTATGTATGTGCGTTGACACGCCATTGAAAAACCGGGAAAAAACAAACGTCCACATGCGCTTCTTCTTCCGGCTCCTACCCATGTTTGGCGCGCTCCTGCTGTGTCTGCCCTGCCACGCTGGCGACGAGGACATTGCGATTGCCATCGTGTACGACACCTCCGGCAGCATGCGCAGCCCGGTAAAAGACGCCGCTGGCAAAATGACTCCGAAGTACGAAATCGCCAACCGGGCGATTGGGACGATTGTCACCCAGCTTGAAAAATTCACCGCCAGCAGCGGCAAAAAGGTACAGGTCGGCCTCTACACCTTCGCGCTTCAGGGTGCAAAGGTCGCCGTGCCCATCGGCCCGTTTGAGCCACCGAAATTCCGGGACTGGCTTGCCAAATTCAACAACCCGGAGGGCGCCACGCCCCTTGGCAATGCCACCGCCGAGGCAGCGAAGGCGCTGCTCGCACTCAAGGCCGGCCCAAGGCATTTGCTTGTGGTGACCGATGGGGAGAACACCATCGGCCCGCCGCCCGAAAAACTCATGCCCGCGCTTTTTGCCCAGGCCGTGAAGGCGGGCAACTCGCTGAATTTCCACTTTGTCGCGTTCGACGTGAATGCGGCCATCTTCGCCGCGGTAAAGAAAGAGGGTGCCACCCTTGTAAGCGCCGCCGACGAAAAGCAGCTCAACGAACGTCTTACTTTCGTGCTGGAGGAAAAAATCCTTCTCGAAAAGGAGTAGCTCCGGCCTCATTCAAACAACCAATCACTATGTTCCGCGCATTCAAACGCATCTTCATCTGGCTCGGTCTCATGGCCGAGAAAGCCACCGAAACCGACGCCATCAACCAGGCCGTCGTCGAACGCGGCATCAGGGACTCCAGGGTCAAGGCTGACCAGGCCCACACTGCCAATGGGCACCTGGCAGGCCAGGTCGCCATGCTGAAGGACCAGGTGAAACGGCAGAACCGGCAGAAGCAGGAAATCCAAGGTCTCCTGCAGGCTGCAGTTGCAGCCAATGATGAGGACAACGGCGCGCACTACGCCGAGGAACTCGCCAATATCGAGCAGGACATTGCGGATAACCAAGGCCAGCTCGATGGCCTCGAGCAACTCTACAAGCAGAACACCGAGATCATCGCGCAGAGCCTGCGCGAGGTGCAGAAATTTCAGCGCGAGTTCGAATCCCTCAAGGCCCGCGTCGCAGTCGGCAAGTCCCTCGACGGTCTGGCCACGCTCATGAAGGGCAGCATTGGCGAGCTTCAGGGAATGATGGGCGGCGAAGTCGGCCAGAGCATGGAGCAGCTCCGCCAGTCCGCCGCAGGCGGCGAGGGCCAGATGCGGGCCACCCTGGATCTCGCCCGCGAGATGGGCAGCGGCGTGGCCCGCCAGCAGGAGATGCGCAAGGCGCGCGGCAAGATGCTTTTTGACGAGTACAAGAAGAAGCTGAACCTCGTGCAGCCTGAGGCCCAGCAGGCGGAACAACCGCCCGCCGAGCGCCAGAAGATTGCCGAGGGTTAGCCCATCTCCGTCCTAGTCCCCTTTCCCCACGAGCTACGACCCCATGCTCCACTCCCGTGGAGCCATGGCGCACGTTTCCTACGTCGCGTCGCAGCTTGCTAATACCCATCCATTCATTTGCATGCTGGCAGCCAATTCGGAGTTTCTCCACCCGGACACCGACTACATGATCTTCGCGATCGTTTCGGTTGCTGCTTTCATCTTGATTGAAGGGGGGCTCCGCCGCTTTGGCCGTGGCGCGCGGCTGCCCTGG
>JAYUWZ010001229.1:0-10799 GCA_043753265.1 Verrucomicrobiaceae bacterium | reverse complement strand
GGGAATATCGGCGATGGGCGTCGCCGATAATCGCCTTTCGCAAGTGGCTGCTGGGATGGATCTTGGGAAACGAGCGGGGATTATCGGCAATAGATGCGATGGCAATGTAGACGAGGGCTTCCCACCTCGCTCGGGCGGGGGTGCTGGGGTATTGCGGGGTTTTTGCAGTTATTGCGCATGTTGCGTGGCGCTCGGGTTTCACGTGGGCCGGGATTATCGGCGATAACGGCGATGGGCGCGTACGAGGCCTTTTGGATCCCGGTGAGCGAAAGGTTTGCGGGATACGAGTACAGGCATCCCCTCCCCCGTGTCCCGTAGTCCTGCGTCCATTCCTCGATTTCCTTCCATTCATTCGTCCTCCCTCTGTGTTGGGATACTTATCGCACAGAATCCTGGGGATGGAAAGCGTGAGGTGCGGCTCCCTGTCAGGAAAACTCAACGCACGGTCATTTCCCAGAGCCGTCCCCAGGAAATCCCGCGTCTAGCGATCACTTTCAGGTATGGACCATGAATTTGCTAAACCCGACCCAGCCGCCATCGTCGCGTGTGTCATTTCACTTTGGAACGCATACACAAAACCCGACACTGCTCTGCCACGGTGCGACTTGAGTGGGCCCTACAACGGATTTGACGAATTCATGCGCAAGGTCGCTCATGCTGCCGAAGAGTTTGAAGCATGGGCGTGCAGCCATATTGATTTCGCCGAAACACTCGAAGTTTGGCCGTATTTTTTGGAAGAGCATTTCGGTCCCGCTTGCATCCACTTTTTAAAGCGCGAAGGATTGATGAACTTTAATAATAGCACATGCCTGCAAGTCGCTTTGCGTATGCGTTTGCCCGTTCGCTTAGATATGAATCTCCCCATCCCCATGGACGTGAGCGCCAACAACCCTGTTGCAGGATCTGCATTCGTGAAACTGCGAATCCGAACATGCCGAACCGTCTGCGAAACCGACGAAGCCCATCCGTTCACAATTGAAGATGACCCGTTCGATGAAGCATACGATTCCCCCCACTACGCCCTGTATGGGGTCTATCAGGACGGTACCAACGAGTATATCACCGACCGTCCATCGCTCGAAAGTGCGGTTGCGCTTGCTTCAAAAATCGCACCACGAGTTAGCTTTGTCCTAAAAGGCGATTAAATACAGAATCGTCTTGGGGTACGTTACGCCTCCAAGCGCAACCCGCAAAGACTCAAATATTCTGCTGTTTGGTCAAAATGATTCGCATTTCTAGTTTCATCACTCACA
This sequence comes from Verrucomicrobiaceae bacterium, assembly GCA_043753265.1. Classification (GTDB taxonomy): domain Bacteria; phylum Verrucomicrobiota; class Verrucomicrobiia; order Chthoniobacterales; family Chthoniobacteraceae; genus SXWH01. The sequence continues at coordinate 9,546 of JAYUWZ010001229.1, read as the reverse complement.
TCGCCCCTCGGAACCCAGATAATTGCTCCTTCACGCGCGCGTGTGAGTAGGACTCTATAAGTATTAAGGATGTATTCACGGTCAATTGGTGAACGAACAGATTGCCATTTGGATCCAACAAAATTTCCGAAACACCAAGTGCCTGTAGTCATGTCAAAATGCAGATCGCCGCCCCAACAAAGCCCAACCCAATCAAGTTCAAGACCCTGGCAGTCGAATTCGGATGCAGCTACTTCCAATTGATTCGATGAGCGAACATCTGGAGGGAGGTTCAAAAACCAGTTTACATAGAGATCGCGATTACCAAGACGGAAGCCAGAGGAAAGTTCCAGCCCTTCCGCTCGAAGTCGAATAGCTCCAGAACTTGCGACTAATCCGCTTCGACGAAGCCCGCGCGTTCGCTCACGCAACCACCTCCGTGCAGTGGAGAGATCTCGAGTCATTGCGAGGGGAAAATCCGCGAGAGTGTCCGCAATGGAGCGCGCTAGCGCGGCATTCCCACTCAAAACCGCGTTTACCCATTCGGTAAGTCTTTGAACACGGAAGGCACGTATATTAACATCAAGATGTAGTGCAGGCTCTTCGCTAACTTCGAGGTTGCCCTGGGATCCATCCGCAAAGAGGCGATGTCCAGCAACGCATGTATCGCCTGATATTGCGCTAGGAGAAACTGCGACGCGCCAGTGTGAAAAATGATCTCTTACTGACCCATGCCGCAGCACCGCCGGTGGGCGCGTGGGATTTGGACGGGTATCCCGCCCGCGCGCACACCGCGACGAAGTGAGGTCCCTCGACTCGTTCCTCGCTCGGGATGACTCTTTTAAAAAGGCGCTCCGCGCCACTCTCGATTCGGAGGCTCGCTGTGAGCTCGATCGTGCTGGTTCATCCCCCACCCAAAACCATCGCACACTTGTTTGGATTCTCGGGTTGACGCGATTTTTAAAGGGCTGAGAGGATTTGGGTGCACCGAAGGGCAGGCCCTCATTATTTGGGTGAATGAAGCCCTCCATCTGATACTTGGGTGGATCCGAAAAGGTGTTCGACGGTTGAGATAGCGATTCCGAATTTACGGCGGCGCGAAGCGCCTTTTTAAAAACAGTCATCCCGAGCGAGGAACGAGTCGAGGGACCTCACTTCACTGGTTGCGCCATCTCAGCAACCCTTGTCACCCAGTTCGCTATTCACCCCCAGCGCCGTCGTTGTACGCGGGCAACTCCCTCTCGAACTTCCACGATAAATCCTCCCACTTAGGATTCATTCGGTTCACGAGTGCATCTTTCTTTTCGCGCCGCCATGCTTTGAGTTGCTTCTCGCGGGCGATTGCGACTTCGGCTCCGTCGAAGGGCTCGTAATATACCAAATCCGTGGTGTGGTAGCGGGTGGTGAAAGCGGTGGATCCGGGGGAGGGGTTTCGATGTTCGCGGAGGCGCTTTGCGAGGTCGTTGGTGACTCCGATGTACAAGGCTTCGCGGTTTTTGCTTGCGAGGAAATACGCCCAGAAGAGGTTCTCGTGGGGAGCGCGGAGATATGCGGGAATGGAACTGGGGTCGTTCACGATTGAAGTTTGTGGTTCTGTGAGGATGGGGACAAGACGGAACCTTTCGGTCTGGTAAATGGCGCCGTCGAAGGGATCTGGCGCGACGACATCCGTGCTGCCAATCCCGCTCAACGTAACTGCTTTTGAGGTGTTTTGTATGAAGCGGGGGAGGCAAAGATAATCATCACCCCCTTCCCTTTTCCCCGGAACTATGCGATAGTCCCTTCCAACATGGATGGCGGTATGGAAATCGGGGACGGCAAAACGAATCAAACGGGGCGGCAACAATGGGCACGAGTGTGGAACATGTGGAACACGCAATGCATTCCTGCCTATCGCGTGCATCGCATCCATCGCACATATTCCCCATCATTGCGGCAAAGGTGCCTCACGCACCCATCGCATCTATTGCCGATAATACCCCTCGCCCCGGCGAAATTCGAACGCTGCGCAATATGCGCAATAACTACAGAAACCCCAGGCATGCTGCATAAGCGCCAGAAATTCAGACAATTGCTTCGCAATTGTTTTCACACTTGGATGCGCAATAACTGCAGAAACTCCCCCTGCACCCCCGAAATCCCGCCCGCGCGAGGTTGGAAAACCTCGCCTACTTTGCCATCGCCGTTATTGCCGATAATCCCCCGCGATATCGCAAATCACACCCACCGAGCCATTTCCGTGTGTCGATTATCGGCGACGCCCTCCCGCACCTATTCCAAAGGCTCCATCGCTTCCGTGAAACACAGCCCATTGACGCGAGTCCACAAACCACTTCTCCCCTGCTTGCGTTCGTGTCTTCGCGCCTTCGTGCTTCCAATCCTTGGAGTCTTGGCGTCTTGGCGGTTCAACCCATCTCCGTTATCGCCGATAATCCCCGTTCCTGGCAATTTCCCGAGCCGGACAGGATGTCCGCGCTACATTATCAGCGCCTTACGCGGCCAGTTTGTGGAACATGCGGTCGGCGAGGGCTGTGATTTGGGTGGGGGGGTAGGCGGGTTGGGCGGCTACGCGTTCGATGGGGAGGCCTACTTTGGCGCAGACGCGCTCGATGAATTCGCGGATGCGGCGGTCATCGGATTCGCCGAGGAGGATGGCGAGGACGGGGACGTGTGCGGCGTCGCAGACTACGAAGTCGAGGCGTTTGCCGTTGATGCGGGAGTGGGCTTCGCCGCGGTCGGCGGCTCCGTAGCTGACGTTGAGGACGTCGGCGAGGCGGACCTTTGTCAGGATGTGGTATCCCTGCGGGAGAGCGCTTTGGAGGGATTCCAGAAAGATGGCCTCGGGCGTGGTGAGCACGCGTTCGCAGAGGCGGTAGGGGTCGTTTTCCTCCATGCCCCGGGGGTGTTTGCGGATGGGGTCGCCGGACTGGCGATCACGCAGCCACCAGCCGAGGCCAAGCCCGGTGGCAGCCGCAATGAGGGAGTAAAAGAGAATCATGACAACAAAATGTTACTGGAGGTATGCAGGCCGAGTGCCAGCCGGGGCATGTAATGTTGAAATTTATGGGGGGTTCAACCTCTGTCTTTCTTTGAAGCGGTGCGAGTGGAGGATGGGGAACCCTGAAAGCAGAGAGGGCGCTCAACCAATACAAGACAGGATTTACAGGATTTTGAGGATTAACAAGATGGGCGGCAATCGGTTACGGAACCTGCATGAGATGCGAGTGGCTCGAGTGGGACTTCAAACCCCCTTAAAGCAAGGTCGATTGCCTACGGCTCAGTCGAAGCGGGCGAAAAGTGCGCCTTTGGCGTTTATCTCAGCATGCCCAATGGTAACTCTCGAAGAGACGGCAGAGCCGTGGGGCTCGAAGAGCGCCATCCACCGAAACTGCGCACACCTGGCTAGTTACGCCCCCTTTAAGTGCAAAAATCATATCGTTCGATTTCCAGTCCCCGGACAGCCCAATCCTGTAAATCCATATAATCCTGTAAATCCTGTCCTGCATTGGTGCAGCACGACTGCGTTGCTGATCCCCACTCACGCTAGTCCCGACGGTTCAATCGTGGGCGGCTGTAATAAAAGCGGTCCTGCCAGAGCCAATAATGGGTGGGCTACGATTAAGGGTGTGCCAGGCTGTCCCGCCGGGCGCTTCATGCCATTGTCACCTAGCCATTTCCGATTCCAGATTGCATCGCACGCTGCGCTGCGTCATTGCTGCGGGCTGTCATGAGGGCCGCGCTACAGCATCTCGGCAGTATTCTTTGGCTGCTGATCGACACGTTTCGCGAGATGGGCGACCATATCCGCCGGGGGAAGGCTCCGTTTCGGGCGGCGCACTTTTTTGCGCAGACGGACCGTGCGGGCGTGGGGAGCATCCCGCTGGTGGCGCTGGTTTCGTTTTTTCTCGGACTGACGATGGCGCTGCTGACGGGATACCAGCTCAAACGACTGGGGCAGGAGGGGATGGTGCCGGCGCTGATCACCGTGGCATTTACGCGCGAGCTCGGGCCGCTGATTACGGGAATCATGATCGCGGGGCGCGTGGGCGCGGCCTTTACCGCGGAGCTGGGGGCGATGCGCGCGGCGGACGAGGTGGAGGCCATCGAGGCGATGGGGGTGGGGTCGCGGCGGTATCTCGTGGCCCCGCGGCTGGCGGCGGTGACTATGCTGACGCCGAGTCTCGTGGTGGCGAGCAATATCGCGGCGCTGATGGGGGCGGCGATTGTGTGCAAGGGGCAGTTTGGGCTGAGCTTTCTGGCGTTTGGGCCGCTGGTGCTGGATGCGCTGGAGTTGCGGGACATCCTGACGGGCGCGGTGAAGAGTGTGCTCTTTGGCATGCTGGTGGGGCTGATCGCCTGCTACAAGGGGCTCTCGGTGCGCGGCGGTGCGGAGGGCGTGGGCAATGCCACGACGAGCAGCGTGGTGCAATCGATCGTGGCGGTGCTGGGCTTCGACACGCTTTTCAATGTGATCAACGTGGCCTTTCTGGAACAATGAAACCGTCTGTCGCTGAATTTCTGGATGTGCGGCTGAACTTCGGCGAGGAGGATATTCTCGCCGGGGTGAACCTGCGCATCGAGGAGGGTGAACGGCTGGTGGTGCTGGGGCAGTCGGGCGGCGGCAAGAGCACGATCCTGCGCCTCCTGCTCGGGATGCTGGAGCCGACGGGTGGCACGGTGCAATTTCGCGGGCGCGATATCCCAAAGCTCAAGCGGCGGAAGCTGAATCTCGTGCGGCAACGGATCGGGATGGTTTACCAATACAGCGCGCTGATTTCCTCGATGTCGGTGCGGGATAACCTGGCGCTGCCGCTGGAGGAGCTGACGCGGAAGAAGCGGAAGGAAATCGACGAGCGCGTGGAGCTGAATCTCAAGCGCGTGGGGATGGAGGGGCACTCGGCGAAGCTGCCCTCGGAGCTGAGCGGCGGCATGCGCAAGCGGGTGAGCCTGGCGCGGGCGCTGATGCTGGAGCCGGAGCTGATTCTTTACGATGAGCCGAGCGCGGGGCTGGACCCGGTGATGAGCGGGATCATCGACGAACTGATCATCTCGGTGAGCGAGGAGACGAAGGCGGCCAGCATCATCGTGACGCACGAACTGGAGAGTGCCTTCAAGATCGCGACGCGCATGACGATGCTCTTTCAAGGGACGATCATCGCGGATGGAACGCCCGAGGAATTTCGCAAGCACCCGGATCCGCGGGTGGCCAGCTTCATCGGCGGAGTCGCCACACCGGAGCTGTGCTTTGATATCTGACACGCCAATGAAAGTCGCCACACCATGAATGTAGTTCGCAACGAAATCCGGACGGGGTTGGTGGTGCTGTTTTCCATGGCGGTAATGGTGGGGCTGCTGCTCTTTCTAGGAGCACCGGGGGTGCTCTCGCCGCAGAAGGAATTTGGCATTTATTTCGACAACGCCGCGGGGCTGAAGCAGGGCACGCAGGTGATGCTCGCCGGGCGCAAGGTGGGGCAGGTCATCTCCATTGCCTCGCCGGTGCCGATGTCGGAGCGCCCGCTGGGAAAGGACGGCAAGCCGCAGGCTCTGGAGGCGCGCGTGATGGTGCAGGTGGAAAAGGGCGCGCAGATTTACGACCTGTGCAAGGTGTCGCTGGTGAACTATGGGGTGCTCAGCGAGATGGTGATCGACTTCACCGAGGGCGACGAGAGCAGCGGCCTCGCGGCGGACAACAAGCGCTTTGTGGGAATCCGCCAGGGGGGTCTCGCGGATGCGGGGGTGCAAATCATGGAGAAGCTGGATCCCGCGCTGGAGCAGCTGAACACTACGCTGAAGAGCCTGCAAAAGACGGCGGATAATCTCTCGAAGCTCACGGACAACACGGCGGAGCTGCCGCTGGCATTTGCGGAGATACGCAAGGTGGCGGCGAACCTGACGGAAATCACCGGGCCCACCGGCTCGCTGCCCAGGGCGATCAACTCGATCGATGCGATGGCTGCGAAGGACGGGGAATTCAATAAAGCGGCGGCCGACTTTCGGACGCTCATCGCATCCGACAGCGACCTCGCGAAAACGCTGGCGAACGCAGAGAAATTCACCAAGCAGCTCGCGGGGAACGGGGATGTGCCGGCTGCGCTGAGAAATATCCGCTCCGCGTCGGAGCGGCTGAATGGGGCGATTGCGGAGGTGCGGGCGGATTTTTCGCGAATCGCGGACAACCTGTCGCAGGCAACGGATACGCTGAAGAAGCAGCCGTGGCGGCTGATCTGGCCGGGGACGAAGAAGTACCCGAAGGAGGAGGCCGCGCCAGTGCCGAAGATCATTTCGAAGAAGAAGGCCACGCCGGCTCCGAGGCGGGGGCGGTAGGTGTTGCAGCCGTACCCGCTTGAATTTGGTCGGGATCTTTCAGTCGCTTAAAGCTCCCTCAAGATGACAGTGACTATGGAGGTGGAGGATGAGATATGAGAAAATTGATGAGGACTTGGGGTGCTTTTTCGCGTGACGTTTGCGGCTTTGAAACTGCTTTATACGAGTGATGGAAGTTAGTGTCATCCTTGCCACATGGCGTCGCCCGGAGCCGACGCGCCTTGTCCTTGCGGACCTGGCGCGGCAGGAGGGCGTGACTGCGGAGGTGATCGTGATCGACCAGAACACGCCGCCGATGGGCGAGGAGGTTTACGCGGAGATTCGGGCATCGGCGCACACGCTGAAGGTCCTCACCCACGCGCAGGGAGTGGTCGCCGCGCGCAGGGCCGGGGTGGATGCGAGCAGTGGCGGAGTGCTGGTATTCATCGATGATGATGTACGGATTCGCGACGTGCGCTTTCTCGCGCAACACGTGGAAAATTTTGCAGACCCGGCGGTGATGGCGGTGTGCGGGCAGGAGCTGTCGCCGCCGGATTACCAGCCAAGGCCAGGCGGTGGCGGGGATTTTGCCGATGCGTTTGAGCAGGCGATGTTTTTCAGCCGCGCGAGCACGGAGCGGAAGGTGGTGGCGCATCTGGCGACGTGTAACTGCTCGGTGCGGCGCAGTGCGTGGGACAAGACGGGCGGCCTGGACATGGCGTTTGCGGGGAACAGCTATGGGGATGATTACGACCTCGCGCTGCGCATGCATGCGGCGGGGATGAAGATTGTTTTCGACCCCAAGCCGAGCGTGGAGCACACGCGCGCGCCGATGGGCGGGCTGCGTCTGGACGACCCACGGAATACGTACGCGGAGTGGGAGAAGTATGTGTCGCTATGGGTGTTTCATCTTCGCCACGTGCCGAAGAAGTGGAGGCGGTGGAACTTCAAGGAGGGGATTTTGAGGAAGAGCATTTTGCTGAAACGGAATGCGCTGCGGCCCTGGCGGTGGCCGGGGGTGGTGGCGGGGTTGCTGCGGGCGAGGAGCGTGGCGCTTCGAGTGACGAACAAGTAGCGATCATCAGTTGCGAGTGGCTGTGAAAGAGCAACGCATTGGAGTTTGAACTTTTGTTGCGCTTTCCCAACTTGTAGCGGCGAGTGCTGACTGAAACCGTCGGCCATTTTCCAAAACCCACGTGCATCGCATTCTCCAATGCCTCTAACCCCCGAAAGCAATTTCATCGTCCGCATGGACGACACGGAGATTCGCTGCCTGCGGCCCGATGGTACGGTGGAGCGTGTGGCGTGGGCGGAGTTGTCGAAGGTCGGGATCCTCACCACGGCTGATGGCCCATTTGCGCCGGATGTGTTTTGGGTGCTGCAAGGCGGGGCTGGTGGCTGTGTGATTCCGTGGGGTGCTAATGGGGATACCGAACTCCTTCACATCCTCGGCCAGTTGCCCGGGTTCCGGCATGAGGTGGTCATCGCGGCAGGTGCGAGCACTTCCGAGGGCACGTTTCTCTGCTGGGAAGGCAGCATCACTGTCATGCCCGAGCAAGCGCCGCTCCGCTTCATCGTGGCCAACTACGGCACGCGCCATCTCGGCATGCTGCTTGCGCATCTGGATTCGGTCGCACGCTCGCATCCTGCCGCGCGGCAGACGGTCTATTGGCAGGACATTCCCGCGCGCGCCATCACGGCGCTGAAGGCCACTTTTCCAAAGGTCGACTGGGTGGAAACCGCTTACGATTTCGCGGGCGACCCGCTCCAGCGCATCTCATCGAAGGTGCTGTGCTGGGCGCGCGCGGCTGAAGAGCATGCTACCGAACCCGCGCTCGTCTTCTGCGATTCCGACACGCTCGTGCGCCGCGACCTCACTCCGTTCTTCACGGGGCACGACGCGGATGTGGTGTTCACCACCAAGCCTGAAAACGTGCCACTGAATTCCGGCGTGCTGCTTGCGCGCGGCGGTCCTGCGGCCACCGCATTCTTTCGCGCATGGCGCGATGCCACCACCGCCATTCTCAAAGACCCCGCGCAATTCGCCGAGGCGAATGACCAGTCGAAACCCTATGGCGGCACTGACCAGATGTCGCTCTTCCAACTCCTCGGCTACGCGCGCGAGCGCGATACTTACACCATCCGCTGCGGCGCTGCGGAGGGAGAAGAACCCATCGAAGTCCGCCTCCGCGCCGAGCCCTGCGCGCGGTTGAATGAGACGAATTCACGGCCGCTTTCTGCCATCGGACCAGGCAGGGATATCCACGTCATCCACTACAAGGCAGGGTGGCAGCGCATCCTGCTCGATGGCCGGCCCTTTTCCCGGTTCCGCCCGCGCAAGGAATCGTGGGACATGTTCGTGTATTTCATGGACACGTTTCGCGGCGCGTTCACCCGCCTGAACTCTGCCAGCGGAGAAAAATTCACCGCGCGGGAGATGGGCGTGCAACAGCCCTGGTATTACCTGCGGGGGCGGTTCTCCTGGCCTGGCTACGCGGCATGGCGGGCGAAGGAAGCGCTCAAGCGCGGGTGGCTTTTTCTCACCGGGCAGCTCAAGCGGGGTGCGTAGAGTAGTTCGCTTGTGAAAAGTGCGCCTTCGGCGTTGTTTTTGTCATGCCCAATGGTAACTCGCGAAGAGACGGCAGAGCCGTGGGGCTCGGAGGGCGCCATTCACCGATGCTGCGCAGTTCGGGGAGGAATTTGGGAAGCTGACCGGTGGCCGCAAGGACATCTGGTACGCCACCAACATCGAGGTATGGGATTACTTCGACGCAGCAAAACGGCTGGTCGTTTCAATGGATGGAAAAACCATTCACAATCCCAGTGCCATCCCGGTGTGGGTGGCGATTGGCGGGACGGCCCACAAGCTGGAGGGTGGAAAGACTACGGTGATTCCGTAGCCGAACCCCACCCGGGAGCGGGCCGTTTACGGCAACGGCTTGATCTCGATCTTCCGGTAATGCACCACGCTCTTAGGGTCGTGGCCCTGGATGGCGATGGTGCCGTGGCTGAGGCTGCGACCGGCGAAATTCTTGGGCGGCACCCAGCCATCCGGCTCGGTGTAGTCGCTGATGACCTTGCCGTTGACGGTGGTCACAATCTTTTTCCCCTCGACCTTGATCTCCATCGTGAACCACTCGTCGTCCTTGGCAGGCGCCTCGAAGTTGTCCTTGATGCCGTAGACGCCGGCGGTCTTCTTGGGGTCGGTGTGGGTGTTGTTCACCTGGATTTCGTAGCCCTTGCCCGGCCAGCCATCCTTCTGGA
>JAYUWZ010001228.1:0-2371 GCA_043753265.1 Verrucomicrobiaceae bacterium | reverse complement strand
CCGGCTCTTCATATTGGCAATGCCTTCCTTGCCAGGGCCTGCTGGATCGATGGGCAGGCCACGACCGTCGTCCGAGAGGAGCACGATGAAATCGGGCGGCTCGTGGCGCATGGCGAGGGTAACTGTTTTCGCGCCGGAATGCTTTGCGATATTTTGGAGCGCCTCGCGAAATGCCAGGACGAGCTGGTGCCGGGTCTGCGCGCGCACCACCACCTCCGGCCACTCGTAGGGCGCATCGAATCGGCAGGTAACGTCGAGCGGAGTGAGGTAGCTGCTCGCGGTATAGGAGAGATACTCGGCCATGCCGGCGAGTGTGTCGTGCAGCGGATTGACGGCCCATACGACCTGATCGAGGGCGTCGACCGTCTGGCGCGTGCTGACGGCGAGTTCCCGGAGGCTGGCCTCTGTATCTGCGGGCAGTGGGTGGCGTCGCACGATGAGGTCTTGCATGAGCGCGAGCTGTGAAAGGCGGGCGCCCACTTCATCGTGCATGTCGCGCGCGATGCGGGTGCGTTCTTCCACGAGCGCGGTCTGGTAACGCAAGGCAGCCTGTCGTCTTGCTTCCTTGCGGCGTGCGGCTTGTTGTATTCCAAGCAGGACAATGGATACCCCTGCGAGCGCGATGCCGGAATGGAACGCCGGGGTCTGCCAGAAATGGCGGAGCATCACGACGGGAAGCGTCATGATGCTCGAATCCCACTCGCGATCGGAATGACCGACCTGTGCCTCAAGCCGATACCTGCCTGCTGGCACATGGGCGATCTCGATGGTCCTAGTGTCGGTGGTTTGCCAGTCGTCGTGCCATCCCTTGAGCCGCCATCGCACTGGAAGCCGCTCGGGCAGCCCTGCGCCGGGGATGGCCAGTGCCAAACCAAGCACCGCAGTGCCCGCTGGTAGCTCTACTCCCTTGGTGAAAGGTACGGCGGTACCGTCTGCCTTTGCAGAATCCACATGCGCGGTGAGCGTGCCATACACCTCCACCTCCGCGAGCTGGGGCGAGTATGCCACCTGGCTGTCGCTGGAGATGCGGAGGTAGCGTCCCTTCCCATTGCCTCGTCCCTGTGCAGCGCGAATCATGTCCACTTCACCCGGCCCGGGATGGGTGCCATCGGCACGCAGAAGTCCCTCCCACACCGGAGAGACGCCCGCTCCGGTGGGATGGTCGAAGAGTTGAAGCCGCACGCGCGACATGCGGTCGGGCGCGTATCCATCCGCCCGGCTGCGCAGGGCGATGTGGTCCACCTCCCGAACGGTGCCGAGGTCGATCTCGTAGTAAAACTCTCCACCGTCATCCGGTGCGGCGGGGTGGATAAAACTTCCCGGCAAACCATCAGTGAGCACGCCTGCGGAAAGATCCGCCCACAGGGCATGCGAGGCCTTCGCGGGCTGGCCGAGCGCGATATTGGTGGAGGCGCTATTGACCGACTCGATGCGAAATTCCGTGAGGCAGAAATCCTTGTATTCACCCCACGCGACGCGCGGTCCGGGGATATCCGGTCTTTCAAAAGGGAGCACTTCCAGGCGGAATCCAGTGATCGGCTGCTGCCGTGGCTCGATGCGAAGCTGAAAGATAGCGTCGCCAATCATGCTGTCGGAGCCGCTCGCGACAAGGCGAGCATCGCTTTGCAGCGTGAGCGTGGTGCCGGTGGCGGAGTAGCGCACGGGGGCGATGCGCTGCCACACGCCGCCAGCGGTGGGCTGAGGGTCGGTGGTGAAGGAGATGGCAAAGTTGCCGAAGTAGCGCTTGGGAAGACCGGAGAGAAAACAGAGTGTGAGGTCGTAGGCCTTGGCCTGAACGGGCTGCGCGGTGCTCACAAAAAGGGTGTGCGGGTCGCCTGTATGAGGAAAGACGGACCAGCCCAGACGGCCGGTGTCGTGTCCGTCGATCACCAGGGGGACTCGTTTGCTGGCGTATTCACCGTAGCTGGCCTCGGCGCTTGCAAGTGGCACCCGGGCTGCGTGGATGGTGCCGGTACACGCCAATGCTCCCACCAGAAGGGCGGAGAGGAAAGGGGGTGTCGTAGCGCGGCTCATCCCGGAAATGGTATCGCGACGCGGCGCGATGTCCAAGCGCCGGGGAGCCGCATGTTCATGCGATGGACGAATGCTCACGCTCCAAGCCACGAGCTTGCCTTGGGCCACCCAGACTATCCGTACCGGAGGGCCTCAATGGGCTCGATGCGGCTGGCACGCCATGCGGGGTAAAGGCCGCTGACCACGCCGATGATGGCCGCGAATCCAAAGCTGATCATGGCTGCTGTGAGATCGACCACTGGGGCGCTGCCCCCATCAGTGGCGAATTTGATGATCTCCATGAGGCCCAATGCCGCAGCTGATCCGAGGATGCCTCCAAGGATTGCGACCACGGTGC
>JAYUWZ010001227.1:0-2371 GCA_043753265.1 Verrucomicrobiaceae bacterium | reverse complement strand
GTAAATCGCGACCGCACTTGATCCCGGCACGTGGGATGCGGACAAAGCAACAATGGCAAAAGTTTCAGCGGTCATTTTGATCTACGACATCCGCGGCTTCACCGCGGCGTCGAAGAAAATTGCCACGGGCGACCTGGGTGCATTTGCCACCGCTGCGCATCGCACCATCCTGGAACTCTTCGCGCAACGCCCCCCCACATTTGTAAAAAACCTGGGAGACGGGCATCTGCTCATCTGGGAAACGACGGATGACCCGGAAAAGGAACTCATCGATTTCGTCGTTTCCGCCGCGGAGAAAGCGCGCGCCGCATTTCCAGCCTTTGTGGCGGGTCAAAAAATCGCGGGCGTGGAACTGCCAAAGCATGTGGGGGTCGGCGTCGCGGTGGGCGACGTATCGCGCTCCGACGACTACTACGGCGTGGCCGTAAACCTCGCCGCCCGCCTGCAAAACCTCGCGCGCCCCGAAGGCCTCGCCATGGATCAAACCGTCTTCGGCATGATCGGCAAGCGCGAGGAACTCATTCGCCAGGGCTTCCGCAAAACCAAGGTGAGCCTCAAGGGCCTGGGGACCACGCTCGTGTGGGTGAACCGGCCTTTTTCGTGGGAGCGGTTGCTGGGCACGGTGGGCAAGTATGCGGCGATTGCGATGGTGCCGATCGGCTATATTTTGCTGGCGGATAACGATACGATGAGCCGCATTCCCGGAAGCAGTGTCATCCATACCCTGCTCGATAACTATGAGCTTTCGATATTTCGGAAATTTGCGCTCGATGCCGACATTCGCAAAATGGCTGACAAGCACAGGCGGGCTGTCGCTGAGGCTATTCTGAAGGCGCGTCTGCCGGATGGGCGCATCGCGACGAATATCCGCGACGTCAATGACCCGAATTCCGAGCCTGCGAGTGTATGGGGTTCGTCGCAGGCTATCTGCGGACTGCTCTCCGCGCCGCACCTGAGCCTCGAGGTAAAGCGGGGTCTTATTCTTCCCTATAGCGACTACCTCTTTTCGCCCGGTGTCTTCATCAAGGACCACGGCTGGCTGGTCTCCCCGGGCACCAACTACACGCTCGCCGAGCCAGGCATCTGGTCCGTTGCAGCACTAGCCAGGGCGCTCGCGATACCTGGGCTGTTGGAGGGAGAGGTCCGTGCGAAAACCGAAGAGCGGCTGCAACTCGCGCAACGTGCCATCGCCATCTACCATCCATTGGAAAAGTCGGGCGGATGGAATATTTTTCCGAGTCAGACCAATCCTGCCCAGCACAGCCCCTACACCACGACGCTTGCACTCCTGGCCCTGCTGGAGACCCATGCGGCCAAAGAGCCATGGGAGGGCAGCATGGAGAAGCGCGATGCGCTGCTGGAACAGACAGCGAAATATCTCATCTCACTCTTTGTCAAAGCCGACGGCCCAAATGTCTACAGCGGCTGGCGGCGCACCGGCTCTCCCGCCGCGCCCATCTCGGAGGGGCTGACACTTCAGATCTATTCGGAACTTTTGCGCGCGCAAAAGCAGACGGGTCTGCCACTGCCAGCGGAAATGCTGGCGGAGATGTCGCGCCACCTTGGCGCGTTATACGAGCGCACCTCCGACGTACCTTACGACGCGGGCGAGTATAGCTCGCCGTTCAAAACGCATCAAGGATTGGAACAGCGAGGCAACGAATCGATAAACTTCCTGTGGCACTCGTGGGCGATAGAGGCGGCAGTGCGCTGGCTCGAAAGCCCAGCCGCCTCAAGCGCCCCCCGTTCATCGGTGGTCTCGGTAAAACGCGCACTGGCATGGCTGGTGGTCAAAATGTCCGATGACAAACGCAAGGAAGCCGTGGAAGGCATGTCCTTCATCGGAGGCGAGACCCTCCTGGGCTACAGTGTGGTACCTGCGCCGTAAACCAGCAGGGAAGTTGTCGCTGGTGGCGAGTCGTTACTTCAATGAACGAACCCGCCACGCCTACCACGGGAATCGTTCTGCCAAAAAGTCATGCCCACATTAATCCTCTCGTCCAAGGTACAACACGGGCGCTACAGCGAACCTGGCCTATCCACGCTTGCCGGGATCGGGCCCCTGCGCTTGGGTCGTTAGCCCTCAGTATGCTCAAGGACCTTTCAACAGATCAACGTGCGCTGCACGATTACATGAGTGATTTATCGGAGGAGGCTTTTTCCGCGGGGTGGCTGGGTGACTTGGAGTTTTCATTGTGGCGTATAGTCACGGCAGGGTCGGGCCGATATGGGCCTATGGAGATCACCGCAGAGCATGTATCAAAGCTCTAGGAGTTGTCGCGCTCGTGCGGTGGTTGGATTGTTTTCGACGACGGAGATGAGGAGACGTTCGTGACCTTGAATGAGTGGCAGAGACGTTACACCGAGCGCA
>JAYUWZ010001226.1:0-2372 GCA_043753265.1 Verrucomicrobiaceae bacterium | reverse complement strand
CAACAACCCCCCGCCACTCGATCAGCGCAATTGCATTTATCGCCGATAATCCTACCTCAGCCACCCACCGCTCCGACCTGCGCCTTCCCATTGGACGTTGGACGCTTTGCCCCTCCCCACCACGCCTCAGCGTCTTTGCGGGACGTTCCAATCCCATGCAACAACCGCAACCCCCTACCACATTCCATTTTCAAAAAAAAATGCGCAGAATGCGCAAAAACTCCCCCCTCATTGTTCCACATGCATTGTTCCACGGCAGATCCGAGTGATGCCCCAAATCAAACAACCCCGACCCACCACCCACAGACATAAAGCCCAAAAACCGCTTGTGCCCTATATGGCTCCGCGTCCATCGCACCCCTCGTAGCTCCGACACTTCATCGCGCCTTCCCATCTACGAGGTTCAACCCAGCACTTTTATGCGCCAAGCGTTCACAAATCAAGGCCCAGCTCCGACCTGCGCCTTCCATTGGACGTTGGGCGTTGGATGTTGGACGTTGGACGTTTTGCCCCTCCCCACCCCTCCCTGTTGCGCTTTCACTATCCACCAAACCACTACTAATAGTGCTTGCGATCCTGCGGCACCGATCGCAGAATTCGCTCGCTGACCGGGGAAAACCGGCTGCAACCGCCCATGTATCTCAAGTCTCTCGAAATTTTTGGTTTCAAGTCGTTTGCGCCAAAAACGGTGCTCAATTTTGACCGTGGCGTGACCTGCGTCGTCGGGCCCAATGGCTGCGGCAAATCCAACGTGCTCGACTCCATCCGCTGGGTCCTCGGCGAGCAATCCGCCAAGGCGCTGCGGGGTGGCGAAATGACGGACGTCATCTTTTCCGGCACCGACAGCCGCAAGGCGCTCGGCATGGCCGAGGTGTCCATGACCTTTACCGAGTGCGAGGAGCAGCTCGGCCTGGACTGGCATGAGGTGAAAATCACCCGCCGCGTGTTCCGCGAGGGCGGCAGCGAATACTTGCTGAATGGCACGCCCTGCCGTCTCAAGGACATCCACAATCTTTTCATGGATACCGGCATTGGCCGTTCCGCCTACTCCATCATGGAGCAGGGCAAGATCGACCTCATCCTTTCCAGCCGCCCGGAAGACCGCCGCGCCATTTTCGAGGAGGCCGCGGGCATCACGAAGTACAAGTTTCAGCGCAAGGAGGCGCTGCGCAAGCTGGAGGCCACCGAGGCCAACCTGCTGCGCATGGCGGACATCATCAAGGAAGTGCGCCGCCAGATTGGCTCCGTGCAGCGCCAGGCCGCCAAGGCCAAGCGCTACCAGGGCATGCTGGAGGATCTCCGCACGCTCGAGACTCACCACACCCACCGCCAGTGGAGCGAACTCGATGCCTCCCGCGCCGCAAGCAAGGAGGAGTTGGATTCGCTGAGCGTGCGCGCCTACGAACTCGACGTCGCCGTTTCCAATGAGGAGGAGCAGGCCATGGCCCAGCGCGCCGCGCTGGAGGAGATGGAGAGCCGCCTGAATGCCGCGCGCCAGGGCGTGCAGGATCTGCGCACCCGCGTGAACAATCACGAGAGCCGCCTCGTTTTCAATGGCGAGCGCGCGGAGGAATTCTCCCGTCTCACGGAGCGCTACCGCGCGGACATCGCCGGGGCCCAGGAAAAATTCCAGATGGCCGAGCAGGCCCTCCGCGACAACGACGCGCAGATGAGCCAGCTCACGGAGACGCTCGCCTCCGAGCTTCGCCGCATGGAGGAAGTGCAGGCCCGCGCCGCTGGATTCACCGCACAGCGCCAGGAGGCCGATACCCGCATCAATGCGCTCGGCAACGACTCCTCCCGCCTGGAGAGCCGCATGGGCAGTGTGCGCGCGCAGCTTTCCAATGCCGTTCAGCAGCGCGAGGGCGCCGAGGCGCGCATGGCGATTTTGGTGGCCGAGATCGGCCAGTTGGAATTCGCCTTCTCCCGCGCCAACGAACAACTCGCCGCGGCGCAGACCGATTTGAACCACACGCTCCACCGGATGGAGGAATGCACAGTCGCGCTCACCGCCGCCGAGGTCTCGCTGCGCGAATCGCAAAGCCGCGCCGCGGAGCTCGACCGCGAGGTGCGCGAGAAGGGTCGTGTGCTGGCCGATCGCGAATCGCGCCTCGAAGTGCTGAATGGTCTCGTCGCCGCCGGCGAGGGGCTCAGCGAAGGAACGCAGAGCGTGTTGAAGGGCCTCGACAACCCCGACTTCTTCAAGCCTGCCATCCACGGCGCACTCGCACAGTGCATCGACGTGCCGCCGGAATACGTGACCGCCGTGGAAGCCACGCTCGGCGCGAATCTCCAAGCCATCGTGATGAAAGATACGATGGTCGCCGAGTCGGTCATCCGCACTCTGACCTACGGCAAGATGGGCAAAGCCT
>JAYUWZ010001225.1:0-5198 GCA_043753265.1 Verrucomicrobiaceae bacterium | reverse complement strand
CTGCCCTCCAGCTTGGCGTCGCGTTTTTCGCGGCCCTGCTTTTTCTTGGCGGCCTCGGCCTGTGCCTCGGCGAGCCCGTCCTCCAGGCGTTTCCAGAGTTCCTTTTGGTGCATGTCCGCCTCCTCGGCGGTGAGCACGCCCTCGCGGATGAGCTGGTCGCGGAACACCGTGCCCACGCTGTGCTGCTCGGAGATCTCGCGATACATGTCCGGGCTGGTGAATGCGGGTTCGTCGTTCTCGTTGTGGCCGTGGCGGCGGTAGCAGACCATGTCCACGAAGACGTCGCGCTTGAACTGCTGGCGGAACTCGAATGCGAGCTCCATTGCGAAGCGCACGGCGATCGGGTCGTCGCCATTCACGTGGAAGACGGGGGCCTCCACCATCTTGGCCACGTCGGTGCAATACTGGGAGCTGCGCGCATCGGCGGGCAGTGTGGTAAAGCCGAACTGGTTGTTGATGACGAGATGCACCGTGCCGCCCACGCGATAGCCCTGGAGCTGCGACATGTTCAGCACTTCCTGGCCGATGCCCTGGCCTGCGAGCGCCGCGTCGCCGTGGATCAAAATGGGGACGACCTTGTTGCGCTCCAGGGTGTCGCCGCGATGGCGCTGGCGTGCGCGGGTCATGCCCATGACCACGGGATTTACGATCTCGAGATGGCTGGGGTTGGCGCTGAGACGCACCTCCACCTCCGAGCCGCTCGGCTTGATCACGCGCTTGTTCACGTAGCCGAGGTGGTACTTTACGTCGCCGTCCCCGTATACGGAATCGGGGATGAAGTTTGGGTCGAACTCCTGGAACATAAGCCGGTAGGGCTTCTTCAAGAATTCCACGATCACCGCGAGGCGTCCGCGATGGGCCATGCCCATGGTGATTTCCTCCACGCCAAAGCGCGGGCAGTTTTCCAGCACGCCATCGAGCGCGCAAATGAGCGCCTCCGCGCCCTCCGCGCTGAAGCGCTTCTGCCCCTTGTATGCGACAGTGTGGAGGAAGCGCTCGAAGTTTTCGAGCTTCAGGATGTGGCGCAGCATGCGCTTCTTCGTACTGGCATCCAGCACCCACGAGGCGCGGGTCTCGATTTTTTCGCGCAGCCAGTTCCGCACCCGCGCATTCGTGATGTGCATGAACTCAAAGCCCGTGGCGCCGCAGTAGATGGACTCGAGCTTTTCGCGCATCTCGCGCAGGCTCATCTGCGCGCCGCCGAGGAAGTATTTCGAGGAGACGGGGAGATCGAGGTCCTTCTCGGAGAAGCCGAGCTCCCGCAGCGAGAGCAGCTCGTTTTCGAGGCGGTGCTCCGCGAGGGGATTCGTCCACGCGATGGTGTGGCCGAGGGTGCGGTAGGCGTATACGAGGCCGTCCACGCGGGTCTGCAACGAGGCGTCGCCTTTGATCTCCACGGGTGCCGCGCCGTTCGAAGCGGGCGGGCGGTGGAGAAATTGTTCGTAGCCGAGGTGGAATCCCTCGCAGAAAGCGCGCAGGGAAGGTTCCACCGATTCAGGGTTTTTCAGCCAGCGCTGGTATGCGTCGTCGAGAACGTCAGCGTTGAAACTAGTCGCGAAAGTCAGAGCCATGATTGTGAGAACCGACAACCTTATGGGAGGAGGCCGAAGATTCAACGCCGAATCTGCGTGAGAGTGCGGAGTGCTCTAAAATGGCTGGCTGCGAGATGCTTCAAGGCATACCGGCTGCCGCCAGCGCGAGCGCTCCCACGGGCACTGCGTCCTCGCCGAGGGCGGCGAGGAAGACGGGGGGGCCGGGGGAGAAGGCATCCATCACATAGCCGGGCAGCGCGGTGGCGATGCGGGCGCGCAGAGGTTCGCCGATGAGGCTGAGGCCGCCGCCGAATACGATGGCGGCTGGGTGGAGCAGTTGCACCACGTGACCGAGGGCAAAGGCGAGGTCGTCGGCGATTTGTGTGAGCACCTGCCCGGCGAGGGGGCAGCCTTGCTCCAGCGCAGCGGGGAGGTGGCGGGCCTCGCCTCCGGTGGGAGAGGCGGCGATGAGTTGCGAGAGGATTGCGCCGGGCTCGCGGGTGGCGGCATCGCGGAGCATCTCATCGACCTTTCTGCCTGAGCAACGATCTTCCACGATGGTTCCTTTGCGATCCAGGCGCAGGTGGCCAAACTCGATTTCTCCCGGGGGCGCGCCGTGGTAGATGCGGCCATCGAGCAGCAGTCCGCCGCCCACTCCGGTGCCGCTATTGAAGTAAAAGACAGGGTTTTTCCCCCGGCCCGCGCCGAGTCGTGCCTCGCCGAAGGCGGCGACGTTGGCGTCATTATCCACTGTGGCGGGCAGGCTGGTTTTTTCGCGCAGCCATTCGCCGAGGGGGAAATCCTCCCAGCCTTCCACATGGTGCGAACGGTTGATGCGGCCGGTTTTCCAGTCCACCGGGCCCCCGTAGCCGCACCCGATGGCGGCAGGGCTCCATTGCTGGATCAGTCCCGGGAGGGCGCCGGCTATTTGGGCTCGGATTGCTGCACCGCCTGCCGCGCGATCCACGGCAAAGCGCCGGCGGTCCAGGATTTCTCCGCTGGCGGTGCCTGCGACGATCTGGAGTTTGGTGCCGCCGATTTCGATGGCGAGGAAGGTCACGGAATTTAGGATTTAGGAGTTAAGATTCAAGATTTGGGGTGGCGTTGTGACTGAGGGGGCGCGGTTTGTCAGGTAGTGTTATGCGGGGGTCTCGAAAATGAGCGTGTATTGGGATTCTGTGGGCCAGGATTATTTTTGGGAGGGAACTGCTTCTGTTGGATGGACTTTGGTGGGGTGGGTTTGTGGGGCGGCGGGCTAATGTGGGGGGCTCGCGGGACGTTTTGAACGTAAGAAGCCCTACCGTGTCGCACCTGCTCTTAAACTTTTTATCGCTCACCTTGACGCGGAGAAGACTCGCCGTAGGTTCGCGGCCCGCTTTTCTTTTGAGACCTTTTCCTTTACTATGAAGTCCCCGCTCATTGAGCCACTCGAAGCCCGTATCGCACCCGCGGTGATCTCCATCGCGCCGCCAACGGGCAATCCACTGAACGAAGGGACCACCGAATCTGGAAATACCTTTTTCGATTTCGTCATCAGCATCCCATCGCCTGTCAATGAGGCGGTTACCGTCACTGCGACCCCGGTGGCGGGCTCTGCGCTGGCTGGGGAGGACTTCATCCTGACACCCCAGGACGTAACCATCTCGGCGGGCCAGACTTCGGCGACGTTTCGGGTGCTGGTGAGTCCGGACAACAAGTTCGAGCTGGATGAGACGTTTTCCGTGCAACTGAGTGCTGCCACTCCCGGGCACACCATCAGCGCCACCAACGGCCTGGCGACGGCGACCATCAAGAATGATGACGTCGAGCCTGTGCTCTTCATCCGCGATGCAAAGGTGGAGGAGGGGAATGCCGGGACTACCTCGCTCATATTCCGGGTGGATTTGCGTGACGCGGCCGACACGAAGGAAGCGCGTGCGTACCAGGATATTACGTTCGACTGGGAGACCATTCAGCTTGCGGCCACCACGGCACTGCCGGGGGTGGACTTCGTAGAGCAGGCAACGACCAGTGTCACGATTCTAGCGGGTGCAACCTTCGCAGAGCTTGTTGTCCAGGTGAATGGCGACGTGGATGCCAGCGAGTTGGAAGAGGTGCTCTTTGCAAAGATCACCAATGCAAAGCGGGGGACGGCAACGCCGCTCGTTATCGCGGACGGTGCGGGGGGTGAAGTGGGCGAGGCGAAAGGGCGCATTCTCGACGACGAGCATACTGTGACGCTGAGCGGTGCTCCCGTGATCACCGAGGGCAATAGTGGGCAAAAGCAGGCCCAGTTTACGGCGACCATCAATACCGCGGTGCCTTGGGATGTGCATGTGACGCTGGATGTCACTGGCGCTACAAACCTGGTTACGAGCGGCGACCTCACGGTGCCGAACCCCTTCGTGGTCACGATTCCCGCTGGAGCCACCAGTGCGAATTTCAACGTGGCCGTGAATGGCGACACCCTCTTTGAGGCTACCGAGACTTTCAACGTGGCAATCAAGGACGTGCAGAATGGCGTGGCGCGGGGGACTTCCGTGCAAGGCACCATTTTGGACGACGACACGGCTCCCACCGTGAGCATTCTCCCGCCGACGACGAGCGTGACGGAAGGCAGCACGATTGGAAACGAGTCGGATGCGAATTTCCGCCTCGTGCTGAGCCAGGCGGCGGGCGTGGACGTGACCGTAATGGTGTCCACCTCGGATCTGGGATCCGCCAAGGTGGCGGATGGGGACTACGATGCGCAGACGATGGTGCCTGTGATTATCCCGGCGGGGCAGACACAGGTGTTCTTCACCGTGAAGGTGAATCAGGACCAAACACGCGAGCCTAGCGAGACGCTGCTCGCAAACATCGTCAGCGCCACAAATGCGACCGTGGGGACGAATGTCGCGCAGGCGACCATCGTGGATGATGATCCGCTTCCTTCGGTGAGCATCAATAACGTGACGCTGGTGGAGGGGAATGCCGGGACGAAGACGTACAATTTCACTGTAAGCCTGAGCAACCGCGCCTCGGAGAATGTGACTTTCAATTGGGGCACGGCGAATGGCACTGCCACGGATGGGACGGATTACGTGGGGCAGACTGGGGTGACAGGGACCATCCTGGCAGGCAGCCTGACCACCACGGTGAGCGTAACGGTGAATTCCGACACGGACGATGAAGTGGACGAGGCCTTTTTTGTGAATATCTCGAACGCACTCCTAGGCGGAGTGCCTCTGAGCATCACCGATGCGCAGGGTGAGGGGGCCATCGAGAACGACGATCTCGTGGTGTCGATTGAGAACCTGGGTGCGAGCACCGTGGCCGAAGGCGACACGGGAACGACGAATGTGAACTTCCGGGTGTCGCTGCCGGTGGGGGTGACCTCCTTGCACGATGTGACGGTGACGTTTGTGGTGGGGATTGCGGGAGACACCGCGACTGCTGGCAGCGATTTCACCACGCCGACGACCCTTACGGCGACGATTCCCGCAGGCCAGAATTTTGTGGACGTGCCGGTGGCTGTGCTCGGCGACACCACCTTTGACGGGGGAGACGAGATCTTTTCCGTGAAGTTGCTGGGGGCGACCAATGCCGTTATCGGGACGGATACCGCGAACGTGACCATCCAGGAAGCGGATGCCGCGCCGGTGCTGAGCATCGCAAACCAGCAGGTGACCGAGGGGAACAACGGGG
>JAYUWZ010001224.1:0-2373 GCA_043753265.1 Verrucomicrobiaceae bacterium | reverse complement strand
CGTAATCTTCGAGGTCTCCTTCTTTGGAGTCTGCCCGAGGGGCTGGCTCTGTGTGCCGGGAACGTTGATGCGCACGGTCTCGCGCTTCACGGCAGGCGCATCACCTTTCGGCGGTAGCGTGATCCGGATGGTTTCCTTTTTTGTGGAATCGTCGTCCTGAGGGACGTTCGAAGAGGGATTTTCGTCGGCCATGATGGTATATAATGTGGTTGAGTGGGTTCCGTTGGTATTCCAGTGCCAGTCCCTAGTGTCAACGGGGTTTTCGGTGAAAATCGCGTTCGTATTGGGATTTGCGTGTGTGGAAAAGTCTATTGGCGTTCCTTTTTCAGGAGTTCCTCCCGGGCTTTTTCCAGGCGTCTGCGCTCTGATTCGGAAAGACTTGCGAGGCCGGATTTTGCAATTTTATCCAGAAGCGCGTCCACCTCGGCATCTTCCGGGTTTTCTGCCATTTCGAGTTGCGGTATGCGCCGCGGAGGAGCGCTGGGCTTTGGCAGAACCCGAAGATTTGGCCTTCGCTGCGGGACGCGCAGGGTGGGAAAGGACCAGTGCCCACGTTCATAGCGCACCAGCGCATGCGAGACGCCGCAGGTGCTGAGCAGGCAGAGCAGACCGTGCCAGTCGCGTTCGGGCAGATACATCAGCGAGCAGAGAAGAATGCCGGCAAATGCCAGCCATTTCATGGTTATCCACCCCCAGTACTCCACGTTTGGATAAAGCGTTGCAAAAGCCACGAAGATTCCGATGGAGATGAAGTAACTTCCGCCAGAGAATCCCTGTGTGTTTCCGCTCAGCCACCACAGTGTGGAAACCCCAGGACAGACGAGCAGGAGCAGTCCGACAATTCGCAGGTATACGCGCCTCCCCAGATACGTTTCCACCCCAATGCCGAAGCTCAGCAAAAAGAACAGCCCGAAGATGAAGAAGAAGCTGGGCAGTTCCACAAATGGGTAGGTGATCAATTGCCAGAAGTGCCACTCCTTCCAAAACCACTGGGGTACGAACATGAATGTCGAAAGATCCACCCGCGCAGTTTTTAAAAACACGCTGATGAACATTCCGACCACCACGAGTGCGACAAAGACGGTGGTCGCATAAATCGGCAAACGTCCAATCCACGTGAATGGAAGGGTGTCGCGTTTCTCGAAGCTGTCGGCCATGACTTCCTTCTAGCGCAATTTGTGCGCCCGGCAAACAGGGAAAAGAGAACATCTGCGGGCTGAGGTGGCGCAAGCCGGGTTTCAAAAGCCGGGTTTCAAAATGGCGGGTGCAGCCACAGAGGGGATGGAAATGGAACAGGCGCTTTGCTCCAGGGGAATATTGTCCAGCGTTCGAAGGCGTTCGACTCGCCTTTACCGAACCTGCTGATCGAGATAAATGGCTTCAAAAAATCGCAGCCGATCCCATGTTTTCAAAACAGATCAAAGATGAGGCCATACTGCTAAGTGGCAGGAGATGCTGCGTGTGCCACACGTTTTGCGGAGCGCGAATGAAGTGCAGCCATATCATTCCGCAAGCAGGAGGCGGGAGTAAGAATGCAGCAAACTGCGTCCCGTTGTGCTTCGATTGCCACGCCCGGGTGCGGCGATATAAAGGCAGGCCTCCCAGCGATAGTCGATTCCGGCCGTATTACTTGAAAAAGCAAAGGGATCAGTGGTTCAAATGCATGGCGAGTGCGGCGCTGGAGTTGGACGACAGCCCGGCGAATATCGAGGCGGACGCCCGGCTGCAGAAGGCCGTTCAGGCACAGCTTGGCGGCGGCGAGGAGATGGCTTTTTACCAATCTCACGACTACCTGCGTCCATTCGAGGCTAAGCATAACGAGAGGCTGCGGGCGGTTCTCCGCCATTCCGACTCCACGGATAATCGCTTCCAATCAGCAACCCCGGAATGTGCATACGCGGACTTCCTAATTGCCGCGAAAATACATCTGGCATCCCAGCGCGGATCAGTATTCCCCGTGGCTGCCGATCTTACCTTGCTCGGCATTCCGGAGGCATGGGCGCAATCGGAGATTCCTTCCCGGCGTGTGGGATATGCCATCGCCAAAGCCATGCTGACGAAGACCGCAAGGAATGTGTGGCAGGCCTATGCACAATACCGAAGCGAAGCGGAGACCGCGTTTAGAGCGAGAGCGTGAATACGCACTCCGCCCTTGCGCTAAGTGGAAACCCGGGCGTTCTTTAGGGGCATGCCACGCTTAAATTTCCAGGTGACAGTGCCGCCGGACCTTAGCCGGCAAAACGTGGTGATTGCGGGAACGGACCCGGCTCTTGGGAATTGGCAGCCGGAGAGGGGATTGGTGCTTCAACGCGGGCCGGATGGGGTGTTTCGCGGCGCGTGCGACCTGCCCTACGGGCTCGTGGAATTCAAGAT
>JAYUWZ010001223.1:0-5199 GCA_043753265.1 Verrucomicrobiaceae bacterium | reverse complement strand
CTTACTTACCTCCACTCCGCACTGAAAAACCCCGCTTTTGTCCTTGCCTGATTTTTACACAGTTGCTGAGGGAGCTTTAAGCGACTGAAAGATCCCGTGGAATTCAAAAGCATTGGGATGACCGTGAAATTAATCTCAGTGTGCCACCAGCTCCACCCCACTCTCCGCGAGGCGCTGCTGCACCTCGGCGATGTGCTGGCGGTCGCGGGTTTCCACGGTGCAGAGCACGTGAACGCGGGAAAGATCAGGGCCGGCAAAGGTTCGGTTGTGTACGATTTCGGTCACGTTGGTTCCCGCGGCAGCGAGAACTGAGGAAAGGTGCGCGAGCCCGCCGGGGCGATCGGCGATGAGTGCGTCGAACCGGTAGATGCGTCCATCCGCTGCAAGACCGCGCTCGATCACCCGGCTATGGGCGAGGGGATCGATGTTGCCTCCGGTGAGCAGCAGCACGACTTTCTTTCCGCGCAATTCTGCAAGCTGATCGCCCAGCATCGCTGCGAGCCCGGCTGCCCCAGCGCCCTCGATCACGCATTTTTCCAGTTCCGCGAGGCGCAGCATGGAGAGGGCGAGCGACTCCTCACCCACGGTGACCATCTTGTGCACCAGCGGACTCGCGATGGCGAGCGTGTGGCGGCCTGCCTCGGCGACGGCGAGACCATCCGCGAGAGTAAATTTAGTCGGCACCTTCACGGGCTCCCCAGCATCCATCGCTGCGGCGAAGCACGCGGCATTGGCAGGCTCCACGCCGATGATTTGCAACTCGGGCTTCAGCGCGCGGAAGACAGTGGCGAGACCTGCGAGCAAGCCCCCGCCGCCTACGGGCACCAACACCGCATCGGCATCGGGCACCTGATCCAGAATCTCGAATGCCATCGTACCCTGCCCGGCGATGACTTGGGGATCATCGAAGGGATGCACGTAGGCGAGTTGGCGCTCCCCGGCGAGGCGCGTGGCCTCGCTGCGTGTCTCGTCGAAGGTGTCGCCGTGCAGCACGACGGTGGCGCCGAATTGCCGGCACCGTGAAACTTTCACGAGCGGGGCGAAGCGGGGCATCACGACTGTGACAGGGATGCCCATGGAGCGCCCGTGCCATGCGAGGCCGAGCGCGTGATTTCCAGCCGAGGCTGCGATGACGCCGCGCTCGGACTGCTCTTGCGGAAGCTGCGCGAGCGCATTGCGAGCGCCACGTTCCTTGAAACTTCCCGTGCGCTGGAGAAACTCCTGCTTGCAATAGATGCGCGCTCCGGTGAGTTCGCTGAGCGCGGCGGACTCCACACATGGCGTGCAGCCCACGGAGCCTTTCAGCCGCAGGCGCGCGGCCATGATTTGCGGTAGCGCGACGGTGACATGGGTTTCGATTTTCATGAGTGTGATTTGGGCAAAGAAAAAGCCCTGAGTGGTAAGCTCAGGGCGTCGGATGTTGGACTTGCGTTGATTGGCGCGCGTCTATCCCTGCCCCGAGTGGGACCCAATAATGATCGCAATGATCAGAATGGAATTGGCAGAGATGGCGCGCATGAAGTCGGGACTCATCCACCCGCGGGGGCGTTCTGTCAAGCGATGTGCTACCCATGAGGAAAAAAATCGGGCCAGCAAAGGTGTGCATCAACAAAGTGCGCTGGGATAAATGAGCAGAATGCCTCCGCTCCCTTTGCCGTCAAGTCTGACCCGCCTCCTGGAGGCAGGCATTTGGCCTGCTGCCGACGGCCCATCCATGGCCACTCTGCAGCTTCCGCCGTTCATTCCGGAAGAACGTGTGCGCCGTTTCGCGCCGGATGAATCGCTTATCTGTCTCCAGCGGCCTCCATTTCGAACCATTGAGCAGCGGCAGGCAGGAGGAGGCTCGGGCGATTTCTGGGAGAAGCATTGCTCACTGGATCAGATTGTTCCCGGAAAGGCATTGATCATCGGCGGCTTCGAAATCGGATCCGATTCGCCTATCATACTCGATTAGGCCCGCGATTCGTTGAATCCGCCAGTGCTTTACCTGCATTGGAGATATCCACAAACCAATGAGTGGTTACAGGGTGCCCGAGATTTCGATGAGTTCGCCGCAATGCTCGGTCTCGCTGGCACTATATCGCCATGATAGCGCACGGTTCGGGGCTTGTGCCGCTGGCAATCGGCTTTGGTCTGGCGCTCATCTTTTTGATGTGGGGCCTCGTGTTTTGGGCGCTCAAGCGTTTCCGGGTACTCCGCTTGTGCCTGTTCGGCCTCAGCGCGCTCATAGTCATTATCATGGTCGTATTTTTCGAGCGCTTCGCGAGAATGTGACAGGTCCTTTCAAACGAAACGACATCCCGCGTTTTAGCGAATGTCTCTGGGCGTGTTGCATTGGCTGGTATTAATTGGAATCCTGATCGTATGGCACAGGATTACATCATGCGGATGATCGAGCAGATAGGGCGGATGCTCGCTGCGATTATCGCCCACAGAAAGGCCGGGCGTAATGCCGATGCCGCGCTCGAAATCGAGGCGAGCTGCCTCCAGAGCGTTGGCCTCCCGATCGACCTGGTCCGGCGTTCCTCGCCGGAGGCTTTGTGGGAGCTGTTGGAGCAGGGCGGGGGCCTGCGCTATTCCCGCGCGGTGATGCTTGCCGAGTTGCTCCTGCAAGACGCCGAGCTGAGCAATGCAGCGGGCCGCCCAGGCGATGCCATTCGCTGCAAGCTCCAGGCATTCTGCCTGCTCGCGGATTCGGTGGATGTGCTCTCTCACGAGGACACCGCAATTTATCGCCCGAGGCTCGAGGCGCTGGCAGGCGAACTGGAGGCATTCAGCAATGACCCGTATCTTCGGGAAAAGATTTGCCTCTACCGGAGCAAGCAAATGGACAGACGCTGAATCGGATGATGGTGGCAGTCGCGGTATAGGTCGTGCCTTCTACGTTTGCGGAGAGTTTGGAATCGTTTGGAGAGGACGTGGGATTTCTCCCGGTTGGTAGAAACACGGCTGGACAACCGGTGCTGTGCGATCTGTTGTCAGGTGGCCTGCGCAACGGGACTCCGAATCCTTTTTCGACAATCGGTGATAAGGATCGCTGAGCCTGGGGCGTTTGCTTTTTTCCAATATGAAACCTATCGTCTGCCTTACCATTTCCACACTCCTCGGCTTGGTCACCTGTGAAGCCCGGGAGCCCGGTGCTGCCGCGCCAAAGGCTGCAGCCGACACCGCGCCAGCCGCAGTCTCGCAACACGAAAAGCTCGCGGGGGAGATCATGGACGCCATGAAGGAACTCGCCGAGACGCTGACGGCGGTAAAGGATCTCGAAACCGCAAAGGCGGCATCGACCAAGATCGAGGTCTTGGGGAAGCGCTTTGAAGCAATCGCTGCGCAACTCACGCATCTCACTCCGCCAGACGACAAACTGCGGGCAAAGATTAATGAGAAGATGGATGCCCGCGACAAAGAGATGGAGGCTGTGATGGGAAATGTAATGGAGAAAAAGATGAAGGAACTCGCTCCCGACGCTGCCGCCGTGCTGATGGAGTCCCTCGGCGCTTTTTTCCAGAAAATGGGCAAAGCAGGCCAGGAGTTTGAACGCCACTTCAAGCCTGCCGCGAAGTAGTAGTAGACGAAGCCCGTGTGCGGCGGGCACAGGTAGCAATTCGCTGCGAATTTGGACTACGATTCACAAGTTATATGCGTCCTTTATTTAAACAATTTGTCGAAAAGTGGGGGGATCTTGATACCCCACTGAGGCCTTGCAGCGAAGCCTCTATTGCTGCCATGGAGCAGAGGCTTGGCACGAAACTGCCGGATATTTACCGAGCCTTCCTGCTGGAAGTTGGCGGCCTCAATGCGTATCGCATTTACGATGACATAGAATCGGAGGATCGCCAGCACGTGCCGGAGCTTTGTCACTTTAACTCCCCGGAACAGATTATTGAGGAGGCTGAAGGTTGGCGGGACGCGGGGTTGCCTGAAAACATGATCCCGTTTGCGGACGATATTTGTGGCAATTTGCTGTGCTTTGAAAAACAATCCGGACCGAGCGAGGACGGTCCGGTATATGACTGGGATCACGACGTTCGCGAAACAAGCGAAGTCGCTCCCTCCTTTCTTTCCATCATCGAAGGCTATGTGGAGATCGAGAAGCCTGAGTAGTAGTGGTGCTGCTGACTTTCACGCGTCCCATACAAATCCAATGGTTCAGCAAAGAAGAGTTCTGGAAGCCGGTCGCTGTCACTCTCAAGCCCAGACCGAGCAAGATGGTGAGTTCCATTTCCAGATGCTTCTTCCCGAAATTCGTGCGAGATTTCGGCATGTGCCACGCGCGTTCACACCGTCGGACGAGTGCGACTTTCCGGGACCAGTTGAGCGATGGTACGGCAGTGTCGGCGAGCATCGCTTCATGCTGACCTACTCTTACAGTTCGCCGGTCGCTGATTCTGTTGTTGTTCAACATGAGCCTTGGTGCCGCTGCGGAGGCCGCCATCACTGCAGCGATTGCGCAATGGAAAGCACAGAGCCCTTATTGAAACAACCGGTCATGTCGTAATTGGCCGGTTCGCAGCGTGCCTCCCGCTTTGCACGCGCGCTGAGTAGCACTATTGTAGCACTTCATGCGGACCGAACTTGTTACTACTCTCAAGCGCAAGCCACCGAGATTATTGCCGGACTTGAGTCCGAACGAGAGTCGGTGCTCATCGTGCAACACGGCAAGCCTGCTGCGTACCTCATGGGGGTGGATGCGTTTGACGCGCTCAATCGCCGCCCCGGTATTTTGGAGGGAATCGCACAGGGTGGACTCGCAATCGACGAAGGGCGCGTCGTTACCCACGCCGAAGCCAAAAACGCATGGCTCGATGGCTGGAGTAGACCGCCTGCACACTAGCCCTTTGGCCTTGTCCGTCCCTCATCAGGGTGCTACCTTTTCTACATGAGCATCAAGAATCAGGTGTTGGCAGCGATTCAACGTCTGCCGGATGACATAAACTTCCGAGATGTGAATGATGAGATCGCATTGCTCGCAGCTGTTGAGGAAGCTGAGGAGGACATCCGGGCGAATCGTCTTGTTTCCAATGACCAGATGAAAGGTAGAATAGAGGAATGGCTGGCGCGCTAGTCTGGACTCAGCGGGCATCGGCTGACATGGAAGCGATTGTCCGCTACATCGCCCGGCGCAACCCAATGGCGGCTGCATCCATTAGTCTTGGCATTTACAACAGAGCCCAACTCCTTCTCACCCATCCGCAAGCT
>JAYUWZ010001222.1:0-2374 GCA_043753265.1 Verrucomicrobiaceae bacterium | reverse complement strand
GGTGCCGGACTCCGGAGTCCAGCGAAGCACCATGGCGATGGAATTGGTTTCGGCGATGTCTGCGCTCGCACGGGCGGTGGCGCCGTCAAACTTGATGGAGACCGAAGGTGCGATGCCTTCGAGGCCGACGCTCTGGCCGATTTCGGGTGCCTGGCTGAGAAGGAAGACATCCATCGTACCGCGTGCCGATTGGTCACCGAGGAGCGAGAGGCGGGAAACGGCCTGCTGGCTGCCGAAACGAATCACGGCACCGGCTTCAACAGCGCTAGGGGCGATGGCGAGCGAGGTCTCCGGGTTGTCGTCGATGGCGCGCTGCCAGGAGATGTTGCTGCCCTGCGCGTTCGAGAAGGTCACGAGGCTGCGGGCATAGAGCGAGGCCACGTTGAAGGCGGTCTGCTGATTGACGAATTCACCAATGGTGCGGACGTCCACGGGCTGGGGCCGGGGAACGATGCTCTCGCTGGCCGCGGCCTTGGCTCCATATACATAGAGTCCGTAGATGGGTGCCGGGTCCTCGATGTTCGTTTCAATCAAGAGATACTTGGCGGTCTTGTTCAGGGCGCGGGCGAAGCGCTTGTGATTGACTGCCTCGACCGGCACATCCTTGGCAACCTGGTTCCACGCGGCGTCGCCCGGGGGCACTGCCTGCTCGCTGGTGTAAATGGAGAGAGTCCCGTCGTTGTTCTTGGCGGAGAGCGTCAGGTTCGTGACGATTTGGGCATCCGTGAACTGAAGCATGTAGTGCTGCTTCCCAGCCATTGCGGGCCATCCGGTGACGGAGTCTTCGTCGAGCCAGGCGGCTGCGGCCTCGGTTGCCACGAAGCGCTGGGTGGCTTTATCAAAAATGAAAAGGTTGGCCCCGTAGTGCTGGCGTGCGAGATTCTTCGGGAAAACTTGGAGCTGATTGACGGTCGGAGCCTCTGGGGCGGCTGCGAGGATTACCGCCGAACATGCGGCGGTAAGCGCGGTGGCGAGTGCGATGGTCTTCATGGTGGCTTGATTCTAGCTAAGTTCCAATAGGAGTGACAGAAGATTTTTCTGCGTTTCCGCCATTTCCGTTCTCCAAGGGCCATCAGAGATCAGTTATGGTTTTTACAGATATTTTCAGAAATTTCACAAACGGCAAGCGTTTTATTTAACTTTTTTTCATAATGGGCAAGCTTCCTGATTTCGAAATTCCCTCAAATTTGAAACAAACCACTTGTCGCTATTCTCAACTGTAAATATTTTTTTGCTGCCGATGAGTGTGGCTTTTTTAGCGGCAAGTGATTTCTATCTGTAACAGTGCATACGACGATGAACGCGACTGAATCCCCATCCCTGACGGAAGGCCAGCGGTTGGCTGGCTGCTATACGCTCAAGCGTTGCCTTGTGCCCGGGGATGAGAGCCCGGTGTGGCTCGCCCAGGACGAGGTCCTGGGAAAAGAGGTGACGCTCCATTTTACACCGCCTGCCATACTAAGAGATCAGCGCGCGGTCGCGGAACTGCGGCAGGAGGTGAAACGGAACCGCCAGCTCATCCACCCGAATATCCTGCGCGTATATGATTATGTAGAGGATGCGGGCTCGGCAGCGATTTCGATGGACAAATTTGAGGGTGAGACTCTCTCGGAACTGTTGAAGAAAAAAGGCGCTCTGGAACCCCATGAGATACAGCCATGGATCGCGCAGCTTGCGGAAACCCTGAGTGACGCGCATCGCATACAACTCATCCACCGGGATCTTGCCCCTGAGAATCTCATCGTCCGTGCCTCGGGGGGAATCCTGCTCAGTAATTTTGGCATCGCACGCTCGATGCGTGACGCCATGGAGCGGGCAGGGCTTGCAAAGGGCAACGATGCGCACCTTTCCTATATGAGCCCGCAGCAGATCGATGGAGAGCGCTGTGTCGCGTCGGACGACGTCTACGGGCTGGGGGCTTTGATTTTCGAACTGCTCGCCGGTGGGCCGCCTTTTGAGGGGAACGATCTCGTGCCGATCATCCGCAAGACACCGCCGCCCTCGATTAATAAAGCGCGTGAAGCCATGGGTAAGAGCCCGGTGGCGGATTCGTGGCAGGGGATTGTGGAGGCATGCTTGGCGAAGACGCCCGAACAAAGGCCACGCAGTTGTGGGGAAGTCGCCTCCATCATCGCGGGAGGAAAGAGCGCCCCGGTTCAGCCTGCACGGGTCGAGGTCCGGGAAAATGTCGCCCCCGCTCGCCCGGCTCCTGCTATTTCTGTAACTCCTGTAGCTCCAGCAACTCCGACAGTTCCTGTCGAGGCGCCAGCAAAAACGCCTGTCGAAAGTACGCCAGCCAAAGACACAACTTCAGTCAAATCCGCTTTGCCACCTATGCCGCCCATGACCGCAACCAAAAAGGCGCCTGCCGCCC
>JAYUWZ010001221.1:0-2374 GCA_043753265.1 Verrucomicrobiaceae bacterium | reverse complement strand
TGCACCGCTTGCTGGCCAAAGACCCGGCGGAACGTCCGCAAACCGCCGCCGCGCTCGCGGAGGAATGGGACGCCACGATCGAGGGATTGAAAGCGTATCCGCCAGTGCCTCCGCTCCAGGTCTCCGTGGTCGGTGGAGAAGGCGCGATGGAGGCACCCACGATGCCGCACCAGGCGACCGCTGCGCCAGCACCCACTCCTAAAGCCGCCCCACCCCGGCGCGGCGAACCGGCGGCCAAGGCGGCACCACAGCCACCGCCACCGCCACCATACATTCCTGCGGTGCCACCCGCGTCCGCTCCCGCGCAGTCGTCCGCCGGAAACTCGGCCCGGAGATGGCTTGTGGGCTCGGCCGCGCTTCTTTTGCTGGTTGCCGGAGGCGGGTGGTGGATGAACCACAGCAACGACACGAAGCCCACCGGAGCGCCAGCGGCGCAGGGCACCAATCCGCAAGAAATCAACGCGACACCCACGCCCGCAGCTACGGATACCACGCCTGTCCCGCCGCCCGTCGCAAAGCCGACGGACGGATGGGTGGAGGTCACCAGACTCGTTACGGTTCCAAAAGGAGCAGGCACGATCACTTTGGGCAAAGGCATGAGGGGGCGATTCATGGCCATGGAAGGCGATAAGGTGCGTGTGGATTTGAGTGGAAACGAACTGCTCATTCCAATCGACGCGACGGACGTGAACCCGGATGCTCTCCCTCGCGTCGCTACGCCAACAGGCAGCTCGGAGGAAAAGCGTCGCCGGGATGCGGAGGAAGCCGCCGCCATCCTGGCCAAGGTGAAGGTGGATGCCGAAGCGGCTCCCTTAATGAAGATTTTGGAGCACAATCGGCGTGAGATGGAGGCAGCGGTGCGGGCCAAGGAAGCCAGGGAAAAAACCGCGGCGGAGAAAGCCGTGCCCCCGAGCAAAGCAGCCCTGCCTGCGGGCATATTGCCTCCACCGACGGCCACGAAAGATGCACCGTTCGTCAATTCCCTGGAGATGAAGTTTGTGCCGGTGCCGGGGACGAACGTGTTGTTTTCCGCATGGGAAACGCGTGTGGCGGACTACGCGCAATTTCTCGCCGCGACCAAGCACGACCACAAAGAAGCCGACTTTTCCCAGGAACCCAGCCACCCTGTGGTAAACATAAGCTACGAGGATGCGGAGGCATTTTGCCGCTGGCTGAGCGAAAAGGAAAAGCGCCACTACCGGCTGCCCACCGACTTGGAATGGAGCGCCGCCATCGGCCTCAGCGGCGAAAAGGGCGAAACGCCGGAAGACAAGACGCTCGCCTCGGACCCGCTCCGTTTCCCGTGGGGCGAATGGCCGCCGCCCAAGGGCACAGGGAATTTTGCCGATCAAACGACCTATCGCATGAAGGCGTGGCCGGATGCCATCCCCGACTACGACGACGGCTTTGCCTACACCGCGCCAGTCGGCAGCTTCCCTCCAAACAGCCTGGGAATCCACGACCTCTCCGGCAACGTGGAGGAGTGGTGCGAGGACTGGAATAACAAGCTGATGCGCCACCGCGTCTACCGCGGCGGCGGCTGGGCCGACGCGCAGAAGTATCCACTCACCGCCGGGGTGCGACTCTCGGCAGCCCCGGGCAACAGGCTGCCCACCTACGGCTTTCGGTGCGTGCTGGACATCCGGAAATAGGGCCGGTCGCAATCGCCGCTTGCCAGCCGGGGAGTGCACGATACTGTATGGATATACAGTATCACCGTGTGCACGAACTCCTAAACCCATGAAAACCGTATTCCTCAATTTTCGCAAGCTGTTGCGCTGGTGTGGCATCCTGCGGGGGCCCTTTGTCGAGCAATTGGAACTGCCACTTTCCGTTTCCAAGCGGCGTCGGAGGCCATGATTGTCCATCTCGATGCCGACGCGTTTTTCGCGTCCGTCGAGCAGGCTGCCGATCCGAGATTGCGGGGCAAGGCGATGGCGGTCGGCGGGCAGCGGAGGGGCATCATCGCCTCGGCCAGCTACGAGGCGCGGAAGCTGGGCATCTACACACCCATGCCCACGGCTAGGGCGCGCAAGCTGTGCCCGCGGCTCATCGTGGTGTCGGGCGATTTCGACAAGTATGAGCGCTTCTCGCGGTTCATGTTCTCGTACGCGTACGACTTCACGCCGGAGGTGGAGGTGGCGTCGATCGACGAGGGCTACTTCGACCTGCGCGGGCAGCACGACCACACGCCGCGCGAGGTGGCGGATACCATCCGCCGCGCAATTCGGCAGAGCCTGAAAATCACCGTTTCCGAGGGCATCGCGTCCAACAAGCTCGTCTCGCAGGTGGCCTCGAAGCTGCACAAGCCGGCGTGCTTCATGGAGGTGAAGCAGGGGAATGAGCGGGAATTCCTGGGGCCGCTGGCGAACAA
>JAYUWZ010001220.1:0-2376 GCA_043753265.1 Verrucomicrobiaceae bacterium | reverse complement strand
ATCACGTCGTATTTCATGCCCTCCACGGATTTGATCTCCACGACTTGGTGGGATTTGGCGAGCGCGCCCATGTCCTCGGCGGCCTTGGGATTGCTGGGATTGCGCAGGGCCATCGACACATCGCGCGCGAGCATGCTCGGCTTGGATGCGATGAGGGTGTTGAGCATCGTGAGCTGGGTGGGCGTGGCGTAGCGGGTGAAGCTGCGCGCCACGGCGAGCGTGTCGGCGGGCTCGCCCGCGCTTGCTATCCCGCCGCTGGGGCCGCTCTTGCCGACCTTTACCACGGAGATGTCGTCCCACCACGCGCGGCCCGTGCTGCGACCCCAGCCGCCGTAGAGGAGGTTCAGCGAAATGGTCTCCTGCCTGCCAGTGCTGATGCGGAAGGACACCCGCGTCCAGTCCGTCGTGCCCGTGATGGCCTTCGACTTCGGCTGCGAGCCATTGAGGTCGTGCAATTCCAGCATCGCGCCCGTCGCGCCCTTGAGTCCCTCGGTGCGAATCCAGCCCGAGATTTCGTAGTCGGTGTTCTTCTCCACCGGAATGTCCTGGTACCAGCTCGTATCGGAGCCGTCATTGCTCTCGATTTTCAGGCACATGCTGTCGCCGCGGCCGCTCTTCACTACCGAGTGCTCGGCCCTGCCTGCATAAGTGCGCGACTGCCAGTTCATTGCCTGCGGCGGGAGGGACTTCGTCATGGCTTCCACGTCACCGTTTTTCACGATGTTCTCCACTTTCTCCTCGGGCTTGGGCGCTTCCGCCGCAGCCATGGGCTTTGCCGCGGTGAGCGCGGCGGTGAGGTAGCCATTCGCGTGGCGCGAGGCCGCGATGGTCAGTGCCACGGGCAGCCATTTGTCGGCCTTCACCACGGGATCATTGTTCAGTGCGAAAAGTGCGGTGCCAGCGGGGTCGTACGCGGGTTGGTCGGCGAGCGCCAGCAGCCCGGTGAGGCGCACGAGCGGCTCGGCATCGGTGAGCAGGCCGGCATCCAGGATGGCCTGCGGGCCGGCGGGTGAACGGGGCAGGATGCGTGCAGCCGCGCGGCGCACGCCGGCAGCGGGATGCTTCAATGCAGCGGCGATAGTCTCCGCATCCGCGGCACCCAGCTGGTGCAGCGTCCACAGCGCGTGCAGTGCGCCACCGGCGATACCGATGAGATCGGGTTTGCTGCTGGTCACGATTTGCTTCAGCGCGGGTGCCACGTCCTGCTGGCCGCGCTCCACAAGCAGTCGTTGCGCGTGCATGCGCCACAGCATGTTGTCACTTTGGATGGCCTCCAGCAGCGACTTCGTGTCGGCCTTCGTCAGCCTCCATTGTTTCGACGGCGGGCCGCCCTTGTAGCTCAGGCGCCAGATGCGCGCGCGCTGCGTGTCGCGCAGGTCGCTCACGAACGCATTGCCGCGTCCATTCCTGGCCGGGAAGCCGCCGCGCTGCTCGCTGGGTGTCGGATTGTGCTGAATAATGAACGAGTAAAAATCGCTCACCCACACCGCTCCATCGGGCCCCACATCGGCAAAGACCGGCGCGAAATGCTCGTCGTCGCTGCCCAGCAGGTTCCATCCGTTTGCCGTGGAAAAATGGGTACCCTCCTTGGATAGCACGCCCTTGTAGAGCGTGTGCACCGTGGGCTCACAGAGGAATGCCACGCTGTTCCACCACTCACGCGGAAAGCTGCGCGCCGTGTAGATATTATGCCCGGCCTCCGCGGTGAACCCGTCGAACACATCCACCTGGCGGATGCGCTCCATGTGTTTGGGGGCTTTCAGATTTTTGATGATGCCGGGGTTCACCGGCTGCTCGAGGCCATCCACCATGTCGTAAAAGCGCTTCTCGATGGGCTGGTACACGCTCGGCTGGTTGTTTGCCGTGCTGCCAAAAATCTCGCCGTTTTCGTCGATGGCAAAACCCCACGTGTTGTTCGACGTGCGGCCCATGAATTCGAGCTTCGAGCCATCTGGCAGGAAGCGGTAGAAGCCCTGGCTAAACTTGTGCGCCTGCCCGCCCACCTCGCCATTGAACCCCGCGTAGCCGACGCAGCCATACACCCAGCCATCGAGGCCGAGACGCAGGCTCGAGGGGCCTGCGTGCGTGTCGCCCGAGCCCCATCCCGAAAAAAGGATCTTCTTTTCGTCCGCCTTGTCGTCGCCATTCGAGTCGCGGAGGAAAAGTGTGTGCGGCGCCTGCTGCACCACGATGCCGCCATTCGCAAAGCACAGCGAGGTCGGCACGCTGAGCTGCTCGGCGAAGACCGTCGCCTTGTCAAAAGTGCCGTCCGCGTTGGTGTCTTCCAAAATGCGGATGCGATCATTCCCAGGGCCGCCGGGGGTGATGTCATTCGGGTAGTCCACCGTCTCCACAATCCACAGCCGCCCGCGCTCG
>JAYUWZ010001219.1:0-5204 GCA_043753265.1 Verrucomicrobiaceae bacterium | reverse complement strand
GGCGTCGGATCGAGGTTGGGTGCCTGCAAGATGCATACCCGTGTATCGCAACTGGGGTGGCTGGTGCGTGCTTTCGGGAATGAGAGGCCTGCCGAGGCGGACAGGATGTCCGCGTTACCTTGGAAAATACTACGCACACACAATATCTCGTTGCTTCGGGAGTGGTAATGGGCGAGACTGCTTTTTGTAATCCGATGCCTGCAACCACCTCTGAGATTTTCGACCGGCTGCTTGCCGACGGCGATGAGACAACCGCTGGCAACTATTTCGTCGCCAACTACCCACCCTTTTCCTTCTGGAAAAAGGAGCTGACCGGCGACGTGGCCCGCGTGCTGGAGTCCCCGGCCCCCGAGGGCACGCCTCTTGGCGTCTACTTCCACATCCCCTTCTGCCGCAAGCGCTGCCACTTCTGCTACTTCCGCGTGTATACGGATAAGAACGCGGAGGACATCAAGGGCTACATCGACCACGGAATGGCAGAGCTGGCCATGTATGCGAAGTCGCCGCGCGTCGCGGGTCGCAAGCCCAAGTTCATCTATTTTGGCGGCGGCACCCCGAGCTATCTCAGCGTGTCGCAGCTCGGCGCGCTGACTGCGCGGATGAAGGAACTGCTGCCGTGGGATGAGGTGGAGGAAGTGGCCTTTGAGGCCGAGCCCGGCACGCTCACGGAATCGAAGCTGGAGGCCATCCGCGCCATGGGCGTGACGCGTCTTTCGCTCGGTGTGGAGAATTTTGACAAGCACATCCTGGAGGTCAACGGCCGCGCCCACCGCGAGGACGAAATCTACCGCGCCTACAACCACGCACGCAAAATCGGCTTCCCGCAGATCAACATCGATCTCATCGCGGGGATGCTCGAGGAGACGGACGAAAACTGGCAGCGGAACATCGCAAAGCTCATCGAACTCCAGCCGGACTGCGTGACGATTTATCAGATGGAGATCCCTTACAACACGGGCATCTTCAAAACGATGGAGGCCGAGGGCAAACTGGTCGCGCCGGTGGCGGACTGGCACACGAAGCGCCGGTGGGTAAACGAGGCCTTTGCCGCGCTGGAGGCCAATGGCTACACGGTGACGAGCGCCACCACGGTGGTGAAGGATCCCGCGCGCACGAAGTTCGTCTATCGCGACGAGCTATGGCAGGGCGCGGATTTGCTGGGTCTGGGCGTGGCGAGCTTCAGCCATCTCGGCGGCGTGCATTTTCAAAATCTGCCGGATTTTGAAACCTACACGGAGGCCGTGAGCGCGGGGCGCCTGCCGATTGGCCGCGCGCTGGAGACGACCGCCGACGAACGGCTCATTCGCGAGCTCATCCTGCAGCTCAAGCTGGGCCGGGTTTCGCCGCCCTACTTCGTGGAAAAATTTGGGGTGAACATCGTGGAGCGATTCGACGCGCAGCTCTCGGAGCTTCGCCGCCGCGGTTTGCTCACGGATGACGGCGCATGGCTGGTGCTGAACCGCGAGGCGCTGTTGAAGATCGACGTGATTCTCCACGCCTTCTTCCTGCCCCAGCATCAAAACGCCCGATACACGTGATCTCCGCGCCTCCGCTCGAACTCCTTCATCCCCTCCCCACGTTTTTCGACGCCGCCCAGCGCGTCATTCCCGGCATTGAGATGATCGAGTCCGCCGCGCTGCCTCCGGCGGAATTCCGCCTGCTCGTCCATACTGGCGACATGACCTCCAAGCTGGAGGAATTTTTTGCCGACGAGACGCTGCTCCGCGTCATCCAATGCGAACACACCCCGGCGCATTACCGCCGCGAGGTGGTGCTCTATGGCGCGAATACAGGGCTGGCCGTGGAGTACGGGGCGATTGAAATCGAGCTCGGCGCTTTTCCCAATGAGCTGCGCGAGGAAATCGTGGCCGCGCGCCTGCCGCTAGGCGGGCTGCTGAACCGCCACAAAATCCGCTACCGCAGCGAGCCCCGCGGCTTTCTCCGCGTGGCCCCTAGCCCATGGCTGGCAGAGCTTTTCGCGCTGCCCGCACCCGCGCTGCACTACGGCCGCTCCAACGTGCTGCTGGGCGGTGAAGACCAGGTGCTCGCGCGCATCGTGGAGATCCTACGACCGATTCCGGAGAATTCAGACACAGAGTAAACGGAGACGACGATGATGGGAGGGTGCGAGAGGGGATTGTTTTTTGAACGCGAGTTTTGCCGGTTGCTCAAAATGGCCATACGGGAGCCGGTGAAATGTGCACCTTCGGCGTTTCCTTTGGCATGCCGCTCGGAGAGCGCCATCCACCGAGGAGGCTCGAAGCCACTACCGTCTCACCTCTCTACCTCTCACTTCTCACGTCGTCCGCACTATCCCAGCAACGCCACGGTCCGCTTCTCCTTCGCGCTCAACACCGCGCTGTCCACGATCCGCTGGCCGATGCGCGAGATCTCCGGGGAGAGCGGGCCGGAGAGCTTCTCGCCCGTCTTGATGCAGTGTAGAAAATATTCGATGGGATTGTTCTCGGGCGACTTCAATCCGTCCGCAAATACTTTCGTGCGCTGGGGCTGGATGCGGGTCTGGATGCGCAGCGTGGGCGCGTAGTCGTAGCAACTGATCGTTCCATCCGTGCCGCAAATCACAAAGCCGCACTTGGGCTGCGGTTGGTGCGTCCACGGATCGGTGAAGGTGCCCCACCGGGTCTCCATCGTGGAAAGCCCCGAGGCGTAGCGGGCGATGACCACACTGTGTTCATCAACTTCCAGCCCTGCGGGTTCATCCACCACTGCCGTCACCTCGATGGGCTTGCGTCCACCCATGTACCATGTGCCGAGTGTGGAGCCGTAGCCGAGGTAATCGAGCAGCGAACCGCCACCCTGGCTCTTGCTGTAAAACCAGCTGGCAGCCTTGTCGGCGGCAGTGGGCGCCTTTTCGATTTTGTCGGCACCGTGATAGAGCGGCCCGCGATTGCCGCCGTAGTGGTGAAATTCCGTGACCTCGCCGATGGCGCCATCGTTGATGAGGCGCATGGCCGTGGCGGCGGCGCGATCCCAGCGGAGCGGCCAGTTCACGGCGAGCAGCTTCCCCGCAGGCATTGCGGTGACCATTGCATCCGCCTCGGCCAGCGATCCCGCGAAAGGTTTTTCCACCAGCACATGCACCCCGTAGGGCGCGACCTTCTTCACATACTCGCCATGGCGTGCGGCGGCGGGGCAGAGGATGACCACGTCCGGCTTCGCCTTCTCCATGCACGCGGCCACGTCGGTGAACACGCGATCCTGCGCGATGCCAAAGTTCTTCTGCGCTCCGAGCATTCGCCCGGGCTGCTCGTCGCAGATGCCCACAATCTCGGCATCGGGGTGCTCATGCACCATGCGGAGGAGGTCCCCCATGTGAAAATGATCGAAGTTGATTCCGGCGATGCGAACTTTGCTCATAAAGGGTCCCCCATGAGGCTGAATCCTTCGCCGGCACGCAAGACCCGATATGGCTGCCCCAACCTTTCGCATTCGGGGATGAATAGCTCCGCTGGGTCGGCGGTGTTGAAGGCGAACATCTCGAAATGGTGCGGCACGGCTATTCGGGCACCGATGTCGTATGCGAGTTGCGCAGCCTCGCGCCCGTCGAGATTTCCCGCCACGCGGCGCTCGGGCTTGTTTCCATTAATGGGGACAAATGCCACGTCCACCGCGTGCTCCATGAGTGTGTCGGCGAGGCCGGGATACAGGATGGTGTCGCCGCTGTGATACAGCGTCCAAGGGCCGCGCCGGATGAGGTATCCCAGAAAGTGGTGCCGCCCGGCACCGTCGGTGAGCAGCTCATTGTGCGCCGAGGCGACGCCCGTAATGCTCCATCCCGCCACGGTGACCGTGCGCCCGTCGTCCACGCCGATGGGCCAACCTTCTTCACAGCCCAGCCGCTCTGCGATGAATGCTCGATTCGCCTCGGGGATAACGAATTGCGCGCCGGGATTGCTTGCGAAGATGGGATTGAGCGTCGCCGCGTCGAGATGGTCGGTGTGATTGTGGGACGACGTCACCACGCTGATGCCGTGCAGTGCTTCCGGCGCAATCACCCGCTCGGTCATGCGCACATGGGGCTTTTCCGTTGCGGCATACTTTTCCGTGAGCGAATCAGACAGATAAGGGTCGAGCAGGAGAAGGCTGCGGCCATGACTCACCAGGAATCCACTTTGGCCAAGCCACCAGATGCGCAGTTCATCGGTGGCCTCGTCAGCACGCGCGATGTCGGCTAGGAGGGCATCGTCTTTGAGGAACGCGGCAATCATTCCCGCGATCGTGCGGAGGGGCGGGGGGTGTGGCAATCTCCGAAAAGAGAGTCCGAAGCTTACGCCAGTTCTTGGAGCAGCGGCTGCCCTCTGCCGCTTTGGGGTGTGGGCGAGGCTTGCGGCGGGTTGGTTTGAGGGCGCGCATCAAATCGTGGGAGGTTTTTTACAATGCCCGAACTCCCACCTGCCTCCAAAGCGGCAGAGGGCTGCCGCACTCCAAGAGCTGGCGTAGTATTTCCTGCTCCTTAGGTTGAGAAACCCGTACAAAAAACGCCCCGCCGGATTTTTCCGGCGGGGCGTGAACCACTGATCACTAAAGGTTTTAGTTATTCGCGGCGATGGCAGCGAGATCCTCGGCATCCACCATGCGGGTGATGAGATGCTCGATGGGGTGCTCGCGCTTGCGCAGCGCCCGGCGCAGCTTGGCCAGCGCGATATTCTGGAGCTGGCGGATGCGCTCGCGGGTCACCCCGAAGCGTTCGCCCACCTCCTCCAGCGTGCGGGTGTCGCCACCATCGAGGCCGAAGCGGGACATGATAATCTTCCGCTCGCGGTCATCGAGCACGCCGAGCAAATCGGAGACTTCCTCCTGCAAGTTCTTGTCCGACAGGTTCTCCGCGGGATCCACCGCGTCGCTGTCGCCCACGATTTCGCCGAATTCGGTGCCGTCCTCGTCGTTCATCGGAGCGTCGAGGGACGCCGGGCGGATGCTCACCGTGCGGAGCTGCGAGAGCTTCGCGGCGGAGATACCCACCTCGTCGGCGAGTTCCTCATCGGTGGGCTCCCGGCCGAGCGCCTCGCTCATGGACAGGGAGACGCGCTTGATTTTCGCAATCTTGTCCACGAGATGGACGGGAAGGCGGATGGTCTTGCTCTGGTTGGCCAGGGCGCGCTTGATGGATTGCTTGATCCACCAGGCTGCATAGGTCGAGAGCTTGCCGCCCTTGGCGGGGTCAAAACGCTCCACCGCCTTCA
>JAYUWZ010001218.1:0-10831 GCA_043753265.1 Verrucomicrobiaceae bacterium | reverse complement strand
GCTGGCGCGGATCCCTCTGCTGCTGCTGCCGGGGATCACGCTGATCGCGCTGATGCCGTTGCTGTGGCGGCTGGCCGGACTGTGGCTGGCCAGGCTGCCCCGGTTGCTGTTGCTGAGGCTCTGCCTGGCGCTGCTGCACTGGCGGCTGGGCATAGGCGGAAGCCGCCGCCTGCGCTGCGGCTTTCGCGGCGCTCATCGCGTTCATGATGGCGTCGAGATGCCCCTTCTCCGTGGGAAGCGGGATGTTCGCAGCGCGGAGAAATGCCTCCACCTCGCGTGAAATATAAAGCGGACGCGGCCTGTAATCCTGCTGCTGCGCGGGGGCTTGCGTCTGCTGGACGGGTGCCGGTGCGGGTGGTTGCACGGGCGCTGGCGCTGGTGCCTGAGCCCTTGCAGGTGCGGGGGACCTTGGCGGGGCGGCTGGCCTGGCATGTGTTGCCGACTTTGCGGGCTTGGGAGAAGAAGAGGGACGCCAATCGGCAGGTTCGGTGGCAGCAGCCAGCGGGAGAAGCCCTTGGGCGGATGCCTCTGGTGCAGGCGCAGGCGCAGGCACAGGTTCGGGCGCAGTTTCCGGCGCGGCCTTTACAACCGCCTTTTTACCACGCGGCTTTTTCTTCGGCTCTTCCGTTTCTACCGGAGCTTCCACCACTTTTACTGGAGTGGGGGCAGGCGCTGGCGCGGGGGCCTCTACAACCTTTTCCACGGCTATCTCGACCGGTGCAGCATCTTCAGCCACGGCAGTCTTCTTCCGTGTGGCGCGCTTGGGCTTCACAGGCTCAGACTCAGCTATCACAGCTTCATTGGTCACAGGCTCTTTTTTCGCTGGCACCTTTGTCGCGGCTTCTTTGAGCACGGGCTCCTTGGCCGCAGGGGTCGCTGCTTCTTCTTCGATAGCGGGAGCCTTTTTGGCCGCCGTCTTTTTCACGGTGGTGCTTGCGGCCTTCTTGGTCGTCTTCTTTTTTAGCTCCGATTCCTCGGAGACGGTTGCTGCTTTTCGTGGCATGTCGGTCAGTGGAAAAAAATTGGGATGCGCCGCGCTACCTTGGCGGCGGAAATTGGGTTACGGCTTCAGCCGTTGATTTGAGAAAGACTAACCTTGGGGAGGTTCAAAACTGGATTGCCTGGATTGCATTACGTGCTGCCCACATTGGTTGCGGCCCGTGACTGCACTTGAATGCAGGAAACGGGCCGCCTCTTGCTGAATAAAAAGCGGACTGAAAAATTCGTCGCACACTCCGCCCGTCAGGCGCGGAATGCCATTAGGCGAATCGCTTTCCGTGAGCGCTGCAAAGGTGAGTTCCCTTGCAAGCTTGGAAAAAGATTTGCCGCAATTTGCGTCGTTCGCGCCTTGGTGGCGCTGCACTTTGGACCACGTGTGGTGTCCAGCCATGGATGTGGATTGGTGAGATGGAAGCCGTGGGGAATCTCCGCCGTGTTTTTTGGGTGAAGAGGATTTAGGCCAAATGAATGTTGGGCCAGACCACTGAAGCTTCCGTCCCGTGTAGATTGCAGAGGAAATGCCGGGCGTCAACGGTTTTTTTAAAAAGACCCTTTGTTTGAGTACACTGCGGATAGGGGCACTCCCGCCGAAATGCCCCACCGGCAGTGGGCGCTTGCAGCCAAAGTAGCGCGGACATCCTGTCCGCATCAACCGTGCGCTTCGCTTACCGCGCCCATCCCCACAAGACCCCCAGCTTATCATCTACTAAGTCTCAATGAAAAAGGCATCCCATCGACGCGAGGCCCCCAAGCTCCTACCCTGATGCTTCGCATTCTTTGCGTCTTGGCAGTTCATCTTCGTTGCCTTTGGCAAAAAGAAAAGCCGGCGCAGCCATGGGCTGCGCCGGCTTGACGGAACTCGCCAATGAACGCCCGCACGGGAGCCTCCATTTGGCGAAGGGAAACTTACTTCAGCACCGCCTGGTGGAACTCAAACCAGTCGTCGATGTTGTTGAGGTCCACGGCGCCCGGCAGCACGCTGCCGTCGTCCGGCAGGCCGCTTGCGGAGAGGATTCCCGCGCGGGTCTCGTCGCTGTGGATGTAGCCGAGGATGGCCAGGTTGTGCTTGTGGATATCGGCCTTCGTGAGCTTCTTGCCGTTCTCACGGACCCACTTTTCAAACTGGGGATACGTGGGCTTGCTGGATTTGATGAATTCCTGGGCCGCTCCGGCGTCAAAGCCGAGCGCATCGCAGGTCATCTGGTCATAGCCTTTGCCGCAGCCGGGATAGCCGTCAGCGAGCTTGCCCGCTGCTTCGAGGCTGAGTTTCAGCCAGAGGCGTGGGAGGTGGAGGGCGCCGAGTGGGCCGGCCACCCCGGAGCTGATCAATGGGACGTAGCTCATGGTATTCTGTATTCGGATTGTTGTGTTGTTTGTTGTGATTACCCGGAAAACGGGCAAAGGGGTCGAGCCAGCAGGCGCTCTGTTGCTGCTGTGTAATCTGCCGGGGCTCTATTTCTTTTTCTTTTTCGGGCCGCGGCCCTTGAAAGTCAGTTCCGCGATGCCGCTCTTGTCCAGCGCGCCGAGGCCCGCCTTCCGCATCTTGTCATACTGCGCATACGTGGCCGCCGCGAGCGGCAGGGTCAGCTTCGCATCCTTGCCTAGCTTGAGCGCGATGCCGCTGTCTTTCGCCGCATGGTCCGCGCTGAAGAAACACGCGTGATCGCGGTTCACCATGTCGTCGCCATCGGTCGCGAGCACGCGGCTGTTGGCGCCGGTCTGGCTGA
Organism: Verrucomicrobiaceae bacterium; assembly: GCA_043753265.1. Lineage (GTDB taxonomy): Bacteria > Verrucomicrobiota > Verrucomicrobiia > Chthoniobacterales > Chthoniobacteraceae > SXWH01. Next base: position 8,105 of record JAYUWZ010001218.1, on the reverse strand, counting down.
AAATTTCCATCACCATCTTCAGGTCGAGCTTCAGGGCATTCGCAAGCCCAAGGCCCTCTGCGAGGCCTGCTGTGTTGATGTTCATCACCATGTTCACCAGCGCCTTCACCTGCGCAGCCTGCCCGGCCTTGCCCACGTAGCGCATCAGTTTCCCCTCGTCGCTAAGCTTGGTCAGGATGGGTTTCACCTTGTCAAAAGTAGCCTGCTGCCCGGCGCACATCAGGTAGAGTGTGCCCTGCAGCGCCTGGTTGATACTCGAGGCCATGCAGCCTTCCAGCGACTCCGCCTTGGCTTTCTTTGCGAGCTTCTCCACCTGCACGTGCACGCTCGGCGAGATGGTCGCGCAATTCACGAAAACACGCCCCTTTGCACCAATGAGCAGGTTGTCCTTCTTGTTGGAGAAGATGTTGATCATCGCCTTGTCGTCCGTGACGACAGTGATGACGACATCGCTCAACTCCGTCACGCGGGCGAGCTTGTCACAAGCTTCCGCGCCGAGTTCGGCGGCGAGTTCGGTGGCGGCGTTTTTGTTGATGTCGAACACCGCTGTGACGGGATAGCCCACGTCTTTCAAGCGGCGGGCCATATTAGCGCCCATGCGTCCGACTCCGACGAATCCAATGCGTTCTGGCATATTTTGTAAGGCGAGGTAGGGGCGTCGTTTCTAGCCGCGCCCGCAAGGCTGGCAAGCGAAGAATCAAAACGCTCCACGCCCAACATTCAACGTCTAATGGCGCAAGCGACGGGCGTGAGCATTTGGACAGACGGATGCTACCCCTTCTTCGGGCAGGAAACTTCTGCGCCTTCGTTGGACGTTGAGCGTTAGGCGTTGGACGTTGGGCGTTTTTCCTACATCTCAAACCCCCGCACAATCACCCCCGTCGGCTCATTCCCATCCAGATCATCCCCATCGCCCAGTCCCCCGTCCACAATCCCGGTGCGAAACACCGAAGCCCCCTCATAGTAATCATTTCCCGCCCCGAGCTTCACCGTCAGCTTCGCGCTGGGCGCACTGCCGATGAGGTAGCACACATCCGCACCACTCCCGCTTAGCACCGTGATCGATCGGCTGTTGATCGAATTTGCAAAAGCAAACTGATTTGCCCCATCGCCAAGCTTCACCACCATCGCCGCCTGCGAGGAAAGAGTGCCGCCTTGGAAGTCCACATTGTCCGCCCCGATCCCGCCAGAATAAACAAAATTCCCACCCAGGATGAGGTCAAACGGTTGGAATCCCCCCATCACACTATTGTCTCCCGCTTTGAAACCAACGACGAAGTTTTTGGTTATGCTCACCGCAAGCCGCATCTGCAATTGATCGCTCCCATTCCCACCGTTCACGATGAGCGAGCCGACGACATCGAGGTCGACCAATGAATAGGTGTTCAAGCCATCTCCCATCGCAATCACTCCCCCTTTTAGCAAACGCGTCTCGCCCAGTTCGAGGTCATCGGTGCCCAGCCCCGTCTTGGCCACCACCGGCCCGCTCGCCGTCACTTCCGCGAGTGAGATGGTGTTGTTCCCATCCTTCAACAGGAGCACCAAGCCTTTGAGCAGGCTGGCGCTATCAATCTCCACATCCTCATTCCCCGAGCCTCCCTTGATAATCGTTTTGGGATAGCTGCCACCGTTCGCATACAGGAAAACCTCGTTGTCGCCGCCGCGCAGATCCGCAAGGAACAGCTCGCCACCTGTGCCGCCTTCGAGATCGATTTCATCCTCAAAGTCGCCCCCGAAGTAAGTAAACTTCCCTCCGATTCCCGCGCTCACCCTCAGAAGAGAATCCCCCACTGCCCCGCGGTTTTTTACCGTGAGGAATCCATTCACCACCCCTTCAATGTACGACTCCTCGGTGTCCGTCAGTGTCACGTTCCTCGCAAGGCTCGACACGCCATCCCCAAACTCAAACTGATCCAGGCCAGGCCCGCCGTTGATGACGAGATCCTGCACCGACATGTCGTCACTGACAGGTGTGTTCGCAATGGTGATTCGGTCATTGCCCGTGCCTCCATTGATCTTGAATGTCCCAACCCGCGCCGGACCCGCGCCCATATCCTGTACGTTGATGATGTCATCCCCAGAGCCCGAATTCAAGGTGATGGTGCCCGGGAAGCCAGCATCATTCGCCATGTAAAACTGCACCTCGTTGTCCACACCCGTGAGGTTGATCTGGATATTCCGCACATTGGCAAAATCGACCTGTGCGTCGGGAAAATCCCGCACCCCCCAGTTTCCATCCGCCGTGTGAACCATGAAAAGCACCACAGGCTGGGCACTCGTCACAAACAACGTCCCGCCCTTGAGCACCGACACAATACCTGCGGGAGCGATGCGCGGCTCCAGCACTTCAATTGAGGAATAAGTCTTCATCCCCCTATTCCTCCGCAAACCCCTCAAACGATGACGCCAATTCTCAAGAAACCGCATCAGGACGGATTAAACGGAGTCCTTCTTCGAGTTTTGATAAATTGCGCGTCTGTTGTGTCGTTTACTTTCACTCAGAGCAGGCTCAACGTCGGGGACTTCGTGGAACAATGACTACCCGAAAGCTCCTACCCCTCCTCCTGGCCCTGCTGTTTCTGGCAACGCCGGCGCTTGCCGATTTGCCAATGCGGGTCGGCGGCAGCTTTGGCAATACCCCGGTGGTCTTTTCCACCACCGAAGATTTCCAGCAAATCTCGGTAGGAAGCCATGAGCTCGGCTTGACTTACGATGGGAGGATCCTGGCCTGGGGGTTCACCAACGCCTCGGGACAACTCGGCGATGGGTCGACGGTGACGCACGCCGAACCCCAACCCGTCGTCTCCACGGGTGTTCTGGCTGGGAGGCAAGTCGTCTCAGTCGTTGCACGATTCTCCTCTTCCTTCGCGTTGTTGGACAATGGCACCATTGCCGCCTGGGGGGATAACTCCGATGGCCAGCTCGGCGATGGTACCACGATCAATCGCTCCGTCCCCGTGCTCGTCGCCGGCATCTCTACAGCCGTCCAGGTCGACTTCGGAAAATCCCATGCCATCGCGCTTCTCAAGGATGGAACAGTGCGCACGTGGGGTGACAATGGAAGTTCCCAGCTAGGCAATGGCACAAATATCGACAGTTTGACTCCCGTAACGGTGAGTGGTCTCTCGAATGTGACCAGTATTGGCGTCGGCAACCATCATTCCCTGGCGGTTCTCGCAAATGGGCAGCTTTGGGGTTGGGGAAATAATGATTTTAATCAAATCGCAACCAGCGGCCCTGCGCGCAGCGTGCCGATTAGGATCGGAACGCTCACCAACATTGTCAAAGCCTCCGGCGGCATAAGGCACAGCATTGCACTGCGATCCACTGGATCAGTATTCACGTGGGGAGACGGAACCAATGGTGCCTTGGGGCGCACGTTCTCCGGCACGAGTCCAGACACCGTCTCGGGACTCGGTCCGGCGGTGGATATCGTATCCGGGGAAAAACACTGTCTCGTCCGCCTGGCGGATGGAACGGTGTGGGGGTGGGGCTCCAATACAGGGATGCTTGGCAGTGGAACCACTTCCCTCTCTACCAATTCGCCTGTCAACGCCATCGGTGTCTCCAATTGCACGGCTCTCAGCACCGGAGACACCCGCACCTACTTTCTGCGTTTGCGGCCCCCGACCGCCCAACTCCTCGCACCCACCGGCGTCACGAATACCGGCATTACCCTGCGAGCGTCCCTCTCGGCCAACGGCGTCGCCACCAATGCGGTCTTCGATTACGGCCTCACGAATCAGTTCGGAAATTCCGCCTCTGCCACTCACTCGCCAAACGACGCGATTGTGCCAGTCACCACCACTGCCACCCTGAGCGGGCTGACTCCCGGCGCAACCTATTATTACCGTTTGCAGGCGATGAATGCGCAAGGCACGGGCACCAGCGTCACCGGCACTTTCACCACCCCGAATCTCGCCCCGATCGGCGGTTCGTTGACCCTTACGCCTTCCACTTATCTCCTGCCTGGAGCGGTCTTGGTCGCGCGCCTGAGCAACTGGCAGGACCCTGAGGGGCATGATCCCCTATCGTATGCCACCGCCTTGGACAATCACCCCATGCCGGTACCCGGCACGGCAACCACTTTTCTTTTTACCACTCCTCAGGCAGATGGCATCCACGCCGTGCGCGGCAGCGTGACGGACGTTTACGGCGCATCCACGATCACAACCACGAATTTCACTGTGGATGGAACGGCACCCGTGGTCACACTTCTTGGCCAGGCCACGACGATGGTCGAAGTAGGCGCAAATTATGTGGAGGCCGGTGCCACCGCTTCGGACGCGCTTTCGGGGAACGTTACCAATACGATTACCGTCACCGGAACGGTGAACACGTTGGCAATTTCGGAATTCCAACTGACCTACACGGCTCGCGATCTTGCAGGCAACATCGGCTCAAAAACACGCATCGTAAAAGTCGTGGATACTACGTCACCGGTGATCACCATGGCGGGTGCCAATCCACTCACGTTGGAGGCTCCTGCCTTTTATATGGAGCCGGGAGCCACGGCACAGGATACGGTGTGGCCGGGCCTGATCGCGACCGCCAGTGGGACGGTGAACGGGCAGCTGCCAGGCACCTACACGATTACCTATACCGCGACGGATGGGAGTGGAAATGTGGCAACCAGGACCCGGATGGTGAACATCGTGGATACCACTGCGCCTGTTATCACGCTGAATGGGGCATCGCCCATGACCATCGAAGCAGGTGGAATCTTCACCGATCCAGGTGCGACAGCGTTGGACGCGAGCGTCGGGACGGTGGGCGTAAACGTGGCGGGCTCCGTGAATGCCGCCGTGCCTGGCAACTATACGCTGACGTATTCGGCCAGCGATGGCCGCGGCAACGCAATCACGAAGACGCGGACGGTTCATGTCGTGGATACTACGAATCCAGAAATTGGCGGGATCTTCGCCCCACTGACGCTCCAGACCGGCCCGACGGGGAAAGCGAACCTACCCGACTACATTGTCCAAGCAATCAGGAGTGACAATGTCGCCGTCGCGAGCGTGACGCAGGAGCCCATACCCGGCACTGCGGTGGCGGCGGGCGTGACGATTGTGACGCTCACTGCGGCCGATGCCGCAGCCAACACCAAGTCCGTCACTTTTCCTGTGACTGTCCTGGACGCCACGGCTCCGCAGGTATCCCCACCGCAAGGCGGTTTCACCCCAACCACTCTCACCACCGGCGACGATGCCACCATCGCTTTGCCGGATTATACCGGCCAAGCCGCGACTTCTGACAACGTGGCCGTGTTCTCCACCATACAGAGTCCCCTCCCCGGCACAGCCATGCGGTTCGGCCTCAGCACGGTTACGATTACGGTGGCGGATAACGCCGGAAATTCCAGCACGGTCAATTTCCCGCTGATAGTCCTCGACGGAACCAAGCCCGATATTGCTGCGCCTGAAACAGGCTTTATACCAGCGAGTGTCACGACCGGGGCAGGTGGAACAGTGCTCCTTCCAAACTATATCGCGCAGGCCGTGCGTTCGGACAACGTCGACGTCCTAGACGTGACACAGGCTCCGACTCCGGGCACAGCGCTGATTGCAGGCACGACCACCGTCACGCTCGTGGCAACGGACGGGGCAGGCAATACTCGCAGCACACAATTTGACCTCGCCGTCATTGATGGCACGAAGCCCACCATCACCGCGCCCTTCGATGGATTTGGGCCACTCGAACTTGTGGCGGATGGCAACGGAACAATCTCGATGCCCGATTATACGCTCCAGGCGGTGACTGCCGACAACGTCGGGGTAACGGGCGTCACACAAGTGCCCGCAACGGAAACCATCCGGCTTTTCGGCAAGACCATCGTGACGCTCACGGCGCACGATGCAGCCGGCAATACTCAGGAGACCAGTTTTGAGATCGTAGTCCGGCTCGATGGCCCAGCGGTCAACGCACTGGCCTCGATTGGAGGAGCGGTTCCGGGCGCAGGAGTAGATTCTCGGATTCCCGCCAATTCCAAGTTCACCAGTCTCGGTCTCCCTGCCGTCGGCGATAGCCGGGTGCTCACTTTTCTAGGCAAATGGAAAAGTGATTCCGGTGCGGGAAGCGGGATTTTTGTCGGCAATCCGCCCTCGCTTTTGGTGGCGGCTGGCGAGGATGCACCCGGAATTGGCGGTGGAAAATTCAAGACCCTCCAGAATCCACTGCTGGCTCCGGATGGAAGCGTGGCCTTTGCGGCAACGGTGCAAGGCACGGGCATCAAAACCGCAAACGACCAAGGCGTGTGGATGTCATCGGGGGGAGTTCACACACTGGTATTGCGAGAAGGCACGCAAATCAACGGCGCCCCCGACAAGTTCAAACTAAAATCCGTGATTGGGGTGTCGCTGCACAACGGGGAATTGCTCGCAATGGCAAATCTCCTACCCTCGCCAAAACTCATCACGGCGGCCAATGACACCACGCTCCTGCGCGTGACTCCAGCCGGTGCGACCATCTTGCTCCGTGAACGCAGCTTGCTGGATCTGAACGACGGCTTTCCCGCTGCCGGAATCAAAACGATTACGGCCCTTCGCCCAGTCACAGGTTCCCCGGGACATGGACGCTGGCAGACCGACGACGGCGGCGCGGTGGTCCACTTGACGCTCGCCAACAAACGCAGCGTGATTTTGGGAATCGCTGGCGATGGCTCGTTCACCCGTTCACTTGCCGTGGGCGATGGAATCCCGAACTTGCCCGATTCCGCGATCTGGAATGCGTTAAACCTGCCCGCAGTCGAACCCGGTGGGCAAAGTGCCGTGGCGCGCGGGACCCTCACAGCAGTTGTGATTCCCGGACTGCCACCGACTGTGACGCCGAAAAACGATGTGATTCTCGCGTTCAGTCCTGATGCAAACTCCGCATTTTCCATGTTCGCCCGCGAAGGTTCACCCGCGATGGATACCGGAGGTGCAGTGTATGCCAGCTTCCTTGAGCCATTGGTGAATGATGCGGGCGCCGTCGCTTTTTCCGCCACGCTCTCGGGGACGGGCGTCTCCTCGGTGAATAAAACGGGCATCTGGTGGGGGCCACCTGGAGGTCTCGCATTGCTCGCGCGCACCAATTCGCTGGTACCCGGTGTCGATGGGCAGCCGTCTGACGCTAGGTGGAGCCGGTTTGTTTCCCTCGCATTGCCGGGCGGGGCCGGATGCGGGACCAGTCCTGCTCGCCCAGGTTCGGGGAAAGGGTGTCACCGCGAAGAACAACCTTGGGTTGTGGGCGATGGATTCCACACAGAAGTTCCGCCAACTGCTTCGCACCGGCGACTTCGTGGACGGAAAAGCGGTCATCGGCATCCAGAGCCTGTCAGGCATCCCAGGCGCCCTGGCTGCGTCGCGCGGCTTTAACGCCCGCGGCACGGTGGTCGCCAAAGTCCTCTTTGCCCGTGGCGGGCAAGCCATCATCTGCATCGATGTGCCCGAAGGTGAGACACGGATTACGGCAGTAGATTGAAGACGAGATTCGCACGTTTGGCATCAGCTTGTTTCGTCCGATATTTCCGTACGACGTTCTCCCGTCGCTTGCACCATTGGACGTTGAATGTTGAGCGTTGGACGTTGAATGTTTTGCCCCCCGGTCCCGGAAGTCGAAGGCGGAGCCTCCCGTGGCGACCGTCAGCCCAAACGCAATCACTCGTAAAAGCCCACGCCTTCGACTTCCGACCCCGGTGGTGGTATTTGCAAAATCAAGCCGTCTTGCGGTCGGCAGCTCCGATGGATTCCAGGATTTCGCGCACCACCCGCCCAAGCTTCCCGAGCTCATAGGGCTTTGCGAGAGCGGCGTCGAAACCATGCCGGCGGAAGTCGCTCATGATCGGGTCCTGATCGTACCCACTGGAAACGACCGCCTTGATGTCGGGGTCAATCGCACGGAGCCTTCGCACGGCCTCCTCGCCGCTCATGTCGTTCGGCAGGGAAAGATCGGCGATTACAAGATGAAAGGGGCGGCCGCTTTGCTTGGCTTGTTCACAGGCGCGAATCGCCACCTCGGTGCGTGTGGCTTCCGTGACTTCCACGCCCTGTGCTCCCAGCGCCGCAGTGACAAGAGCGCAGATGGCCTCCTCGTCGTCGAGCACCAGCACCCGCGGAGCGTTTGGC
>JAYUWZ010001217.1:0-2377 GCA_043753265.1 Verrucomicrobiaceae bacterium | reverse complement strand
TTCAGAAAGCCGGACGATTTTTGGACTGGCGATTTTATGACCAAGGATGGGCTGATTGCTGAGATTCAGAAACTCTAATCGAAGCTGGTGCTCCGTCGTTCAAATGAAACACGTCTTGAATTTGCTCGGAGCCTTGTTTCTCATCTATTTTGGTTTGATGGGCAGCAAAGAGATGACGGCGAACTCTCCAACGCTCACTGCCCGTATTTTGCAGGACTTTCGAGTGAATGGTTTCGCCTACTTTACGGTCCTCGTAGGCTTGTTTGTCGTATGTATCGATAGGTAACTTGCTCAAAAGACGCGCCAAACTGGATGACTAGCCGACGTTGATGATCGGTGATGATTGAAAATGATGAGGTTGAGAATATTCGAGAGCTGAGATGGCACAGCCAGTGAAGTGAGGCCCTTCGACTCGTTCCTCGCTCAGGGTGACTATTCAAAAGGAGCGGACGTGTATGAAATATTGAGGCCGCTCTGGTCTCGCTCTCACGGGATCGAGAACACTGCCTGGCCCATTCGAATGACGCTCGAATAGCCCAGAATTCAAATGCTCATGGTATTCCCCGCCCACGCTCCCTCCCGCGCGAGGATGCAATCCTCGCCTACTTTTCCTGCCTATTGCAGATCCCATGCGGCGGGTTATCACAGCGACTATGAACCGCCGCCGTTTCCTCGCAGCATCCACCCTCGCGTTTCCCGCACTGCTCCTAGCCCAAAAACCCAGCCGCCGCGTACGTATCGCGGTGGTCGGTACCTCGGGGCGCGGCACAGCGCACGCCGTGCAACTCGCGCAGCTCAGCGATGTGGAGGTCGCCTACGTCTGCGATGCCGACGACAACAATGCCAACTCCGCTGCGGCTGCGGTGGAAAAGAAGGTGGGCAAAGCGCCGAAAACTGTGCGCGATTTCCGCACGATCCTCGGTGAGAAGGATCTCGATGCCATCTCCGTGGCCAGTCCCGACCACTGGCACACGCCCATGGCCCTGCTCGCGATGAGCGCCGGCAAGCACGTGTATCTCGAGAAGCCCTGCTCCCACAATGCACGCGAGGGCGAGATGCTTGTGGAGGCCGCGCGCAAGCACGACAGGCGCGTGCAGCACGGCACCCAGCGCCGTTCGTGGCCGGCCATTCGCGAGGCCATGGAGCGACTGCGCAGCGGCGAATTTGGCAAGGTGCTGAGCGTGCGCGCGTATTACTTCAACAGCCGTCCCACCATCGGGAAGGGCAAGGCCGGGCCGGTCATCCCCGGTCTCGACTGGTCGCTCTGGCAGGGCCCCGCGCCGGAAAAAGAATATCGCGACAATTTCGTTCACTACCACTGGCATTGGTTCTGGCACTGGGGCACGGGAGAGCTCGGCAACAATGGCGTGCACATGCTGGATCTCTGCCGCTGGGGCGCAGGAGTGGAGTTCCCACGCCGCATCACCAGCGGCGGCGAAAAGGTGCGCTTCCCCGATGACGACCAAGAGACGCCCGACAACAACACGGTGACTTACGATTTCGGCGGCACCACCATCACCTGGGAATGCCGGAGCTGGGCCAACCGGACCGCGAACGACCCGAAGCACGACGTGGCATTCTTTTGCGAAAATGGCAGCCTGCTCATCAATGGCAGTGGCTACACCGTACACGATCTCAAGGGCGTGGAAACCGGCAAGGGCAGCGGTGCGGGTAATGACAAGGACCACTTCCAAAACTTCGTCGACGCCATCCGTGGCGACGCCAAGCTGGCCTGCGAAATCGAGGAAGGCCACAAGACCACCCTGCTCTGCCACCTCGGAAACATCGCGTGGCGCACCGGACGTACGATCAAGTTCGACACCGTAAAGCAGCGCATCACCGGCGACCCGGATGCCGACCGCCTCTGGTCGCGCGATTACCGCCCCGGCTGGGAACCAAAGGTGTAGGCATGGCCAAATCCTACAATGAGCGCAAGGAAGCCTGGGCCACCAAGATGCGCGCCCGCGGAGTACGCGCACTGGAGGTGCGTTCACGCGATCGGCTGCCGCCCGGGCAACACCTCGTAAAGCAACTGCAAGTGCTCGACCTCGGAGTGCATCCCCGCATTGAGCACACTGAATGGCGGCTGGAGATCGGCGGTCTTGTCGAAAATCCGGTGATCCTCGATTGGGCCGCGCTGCAAGCCCTCCCGCAAACGGAGCGCGTGTGCGACTTCCACTGCGTGACCACGTGGACTCGCTACGATTGCCGATGGGCTGGTGTGCCCATGGCAGCGCTACTCGACCTCGTGCGCCCTGGCGAAGATGCCCGCTTCGTCGCCTACACCGCGTACGACGGATATACCACGAACACGGCAATCGATCCCCTTACGGATCCCGACGCCATGCTCGCACACTCGCTCGATGGCGCGCCACTC
>JAYUWZ010001216.1:0-5208 GCA_043753265.1 Verrucomicrobiaceae bacterium | reverse complement strand
CCGCGGCGTACCGGGAGCGCTTGATTGGCCCGATGCGCGGCCTGCTGCCCGAGGCGGCGTTGCGAAGCATGGAGGAGCAGCTTTCGGGATCATGCACGGTCGAGATCGCGGCCTTCGATGAGTTCTCGGGTCTCATCGGAAATCCAGAGGCGGCGAGGGGCTACGACCATGTTGTCTTCGACACTGCGCCGACCGGCCACACGCTGCGGCTGATGAGTCTCGCGAAGGCGTGGGATCAGTTTTTGGATAAAAATACCAGCGGCACATCCTGTCTTGGCCCGCTGGCCGGATTGGAAAAGCAGCGCGTCATTTACGAAAGGACGGTCGAAACGCTGGCCGATGCCTCCGCGACGACCCTCGTGCTCGTTAGCCGCCCGCAACTCTCCGCCCTGCGCGAGGCGGAGCGCACGTCAAAGGAACTAAGGGCACTCGGCGTGAGCAATCAACGGCTCGTAATCAACGGCATTTTTGAAACGAAGTGCCCGGAAGACCGGACCTCGCAAGCCATGCAACAGCGCGGGTTGACCGCTTTGGCTTCTGCGAGTGAGTTCATCGGCAGCCTTCCCACCTTCATTGTGCCCCTGAGGCCAATCAACATTCTCGGAATCAGCGGACTGCGCGTGCTGCTGGATGGCGACGGCAAAGCAGCGGAGGTTACGCCGCAACACGACGACTGGTCTCTGCCAGAAATGGAGAGCATCGAAGACCTCGTCGCCGACATTGAGAAGCAAGGCAGCGGCGTCATCATGACTATGGGCAAAGGAGGCGTGGGCAAAACCACCGTGGCCGCCGCTATCGCGGTGATGCTGGCGCGGCGCGGCCATTCCGTGCATCTCAGCACCACCGATCCCGCCGCACATGTGGCGCAGACTTTGGCGGGTCAGGTGGATGGGCTCACGCTCAGCAAGATCGATCCCGCTGCGGAGACGGCCGCCTACCAAGCGGAAGTGATGAGTGCGCAAGGCACCGCAATGGACGAGGCCGGCCGTTCCTTGTTGGAGGAAGACCTGCGCTCCCCATGCACTGAAGAGATTGCGGTGTTCCGCGCGTTTGCCCGGGAGGTGGGAAGAGGCACAAATCGCTTCGTCGTGCTCGATACCGCGCCTACTGGACACACACTGCTCCTGCTCGATGCAAGCGAGGCTTATCAACGTGAGTTGGAGCGTCAGGCGCGCAGTACCCAACCGGAGGAAGTGCTGCGACTACTGGAACGTCTGCGCGATCCGGCGTTCACGCGCATCCTGCTCGTCACGCTGCCCGAAGCCACGCCCGTGCATGAGGCTGCCGCCTTGCAGGAAGACCTGCGTCGCGCGCGCATCGAGCCGTTTGCTTGGGTCATCAATCAAAGCCTGCTCTTCAGCGGCTCCTGCGATCCCCTGCTGCAACGCCGCGAAGAGTCTGAGCACCGTTACCTGAGTGAGGTGGTGGAGAAATACGCCACCCGCACCGCATGGTTGCCTTGGCAGCCCGAAGAACCCACCGGCCCGGATGCGCTTGCTCGTCTGGCCGCGTCGAGCCTCGAACCCGCACTGACATGATCTCGAAATCGCCTCCACAACGCCTGGTGATAGTGGGTGGTGTCGCGGGGGGGGCCAGCGCAGCCGCGCGCGCGCGGCGACTTTGCGAGCAATGCGAAATCACCGTCTTTGAGCGCGGACCGCACGCCTCCTTCGCCAACTGCGGCCTGCCCTACTATGTCGGGGGCGAAATTGTCGCCGTGGATGACCTGCTCGTGCAGACGCCGGAAAGCTTACGGACTCGTTTCAACCTCGATGTGCGGGTCAATAACGAAGTCACAAGCATCGACCGCACCGCGCGCCTGGTCAAAGTGCGCGAGCGGATTTCCGGTCGTGAGTATGAGCAGCCCTACGACGCACTAATTCTTTCCACGGGCGCGACTCCGCTTCTCCCGCTCATACCCGGCATCGAGAGGGAAGGACATTTCACAGTGCGCAACATTCCCGATGTGGAGCGCATCAAGGCGTGGATCAAAGACTCCGGTGCCTGCCGCGCCGTGGTGGTGGGCGGCGGTTATATCGGTCTCGAAATGGCGGAGCAGCTTGGCCGGCATGGCGGGCTTTCCGTCAGCGTCGTGGAAGCCTTCCCGCAGGTGATGGCTCCACTTGACCCCGAGATGGCGGCGTGGCTGCATCTCGAACTACGCAAGAGTGGCGTGGAGCTTTACCTCGGCAATCCCGTGGCGGCCTTCGAGGCTCCGGGAGAGGGTGAAACTGCCTACGCTTCAGTGGTCGTGCTGAAGGGCGGTCAGCGCTTGCCTGCGGATTGTGTAGTGCTCGGTCTCGGCGTGCGCCCGGAGGCCAGCCTTGCGAAGAATGCCGGCCTCGAAATCGGCGCGCGAGGAGGCATCCGCGTCAACGAGTACTTGCAGACCTCGGATTCAAACATTTGGGCGGTCGGCGACGCCGTGGAAGTTCGCGATGCCGTCACCGGCGCATGGAATTTGGTGGCGCTGGCTGGCCCCGCCAACCGCCAGGGGCGCATCGCGGCGGACAACATCTTCGGTCGGCCTACGCGGTATCACGGCACTTGGGGCACCGCGATTTTGCGTCTATTTGACCTTACTGCCGGATGCACAGGCGCGAACGAGAAGACGCTGCGCGCTGCGGGCATCCCGTATCAGGCGTTGCATCTGCACCCCGGCTCGCACGCCGGTTACTATCCGGGTGCCGAGCCAATCGCGATCAAGATTCTCTTTGCCCCCGGAACCGGCAAACTTCTCGGTGCCCAAGCCGTGGGCCGTGACGGTGTGGACAAACGGATCGACGTTTTTGCGACTGCGCTCAAAGGCGGCATGACCGTGCACGACCTTGCCGAACTCGAACTCGCCTACGCGCCGCCCTACGGCTCGGCTAAAGACCCGGTGAACCTCGCAGGCATGGCCGCGCAGAACGCGCTCAACGGTGATGTGTCGCTCGCCCAATGGGATGAAGTCGCCGCGCTCGATCCGGCAAAGGCGCTACTGCTCGACGTTCGCCGTGCCGATGAGCGGACCAATGGCTTCATCCCCGGCTCCGCCCACATCCCTCTCGACGAACTACGCGCGCGTCTTGGTGAACTCCCGCGTGATCGCGAAATCGTCGTCTCCTGCCAAAGCGGCCAGCGTTCGTATTTCGCCTGCCGCATGCTGACGCAGAACGGCTTTCAAGTCCGCAATCTCACCGGGGCCTGGCGCACGTGGAGCACCGCCACCGCCGCACCGGAATGAAAACTTTCGCCAAAGTGATTACTATTACGCTGGGCGGCATCGGCCTCGCCGGCCTCGCACTGTGGTGGTTTGCGGATCATCGCCGCGGCATTGCCTGGGCAATTTCCGTCGTGAGGGGGCGCTTCCCTGACGTGTCGCACCTTTCGCCGACGGATCTCGATGCGTGGTTGCACGATGCGCAACGGCCCGCACCGCAGATTGTGGACGCGCGCTCGGAAGAGGAATTCGCGGTGAGTCATCTCCCCGATGCCCGGCGCATGGATCCAGAATCCACGGCCAGTACGGCGCTGTCCGCACTCGATCCAAAGCGCCCCATCGTCGTCTACTGCTCGGCGGGCTATCGCGGCGCGTCCCTCGCTCGTCGTCTCCAACATGCCGGGCTCCGTGATGTGTGGAATCTCGAAGGAGGTATCTTCGCCTGGTCCAACGTCGGTCTTCCGGTGGAGCGCGACGGACGCCCCGTGCAGCGCGTCCATCCTTACTCCCGCATCTTCGCCCGCCTGCTCCGCACCAGCTAACCTTTGATATGACAACCGATACGCCAATTCACATTTTAGCCCGTTTAGAGGTTGGCCTCCGCACGGATGCAGCGCACTTGAAACAGTTGGAGCAGGACTTGGCCGTGACGCTGCATAACGCGCGCCAATTCGGCATGAAGCATGGCTCACCGGACGATTGGACGGCGAGCTGGAGCCAGCAATGGGATAACGTCGAAGGGCACCTGCGCCGAATCCGAATGTGTGTTGGTGAGATGCATGACTCAATCGAGAACCGTGACAGTGAAAGCCGGAACGTGGGGCTGAAGGCGTGGGAGAAGGAAGCACGATCGTGGTCGTCCTGAATGCCCTTCGACTCCTCGCTTGGCGCGAACCCGCGAACAACGCAGCAACGAAAAAGGAGGCGGGCAGATGAGCGATTTTCAATTACAGCGTCTCGGGCAAATCATGGAACCGGAACCCGGTAATCCTCACGAAGTCGAAGGCGTGCTGAATCCGGCGGTAGTGCGCGGACCTACCGGCGAACTCTATATGTTCCCAAGACTCGTAGCTGAGGGGAATCTTTCGCGCATTGGCATCTCGCGGGTCATCTTCAACGACGCCAACGATCCGTGCGGCGTCGAGCGGCTCGGCATCGCACTGGAGCCGGAGACGGACTACGAACTCTGGCCGCACGGGGGCGGTGGCTGCGAAGACCCGCGTGTCACCTTCGTCGAGCGGATCCAGCGCTATGTGATGACCTACACGGCGCTTTCACCGCTCGGCCCTCGCATTGCTATGGCCGTCTCGGCGGACTTGCTCCACTGGGAGCGAAAGGGGCTTGTGGCTTTCGAGCCCTATCGGGGCATCGATTTCGCTCATGTGGACAACAAAGACGCCAGCCTCTTTCCCGTTGCCATCCCGAATCATGCAGGGAAATTGCAGATGGCCATCCTCCATCGGCCACTTTTCCCCGGGACTCGGCCCGAGGAAACTGCGGGTCGGGCCGATGATTCCGTGGTGGATATCGATCACGAAAGCATTTGGATTTCCTACTGCCCGATGGACCACCCGGGCGACGATTCGCATCATCCCGGCCTATTCAACTCGCATCACCGACTCGCGACTCCGGTATCGCCCTGGGAGATGTTGAAGATTGGCGGTGGCACTCCGCCCATGCTCACGCGCCACGGCTGGCTGATCATCTACCACGGTGTAAGTGAAGTGGCTGAGTCGGGCAGCGAGAAACGACATTTGAACTACTCGGCAGGGGCCATGGTGCTCTCGAAGGAGCATCCGCACTTGGTACGCTATCGCTCAGCGGAGCCAGTGCTGACGCCGCTACTGCCGCACGAGCGACATGGGATCGTGCCCAACGTCGTCTTCCCCACCGGCATCGACCGCCGCGACGATCTAGGCGAGCCTGATCGTTTCGACGTTTACTACGGCATGGCCGATAGTCGCATCGGCGTGGCGCGGCTTGATGTGCCGAAACAGCTGCCGGCG
>JAYUWZ010001215.1:0-10843 GCA_043753265.1 Verrucomicrobiaceae bacterium | reverse complement strand
CCAAGGCGCTGCTGCAGGCAGCGGGCTTCAAGGTAATCATGACGCGCGACGGCGATTATTTCGTGCCGCTGGATGAACGGGTGCGCATCGCCAACCAGTACAAGCGCGCGATTTTCGTGGCCGTCCATTTCAATTCCGGCGGCTGGGGCACGGGCGTGGAAACCTACTCGCTCGCCCCTCGCGGCGTGCCGAGCATGATGGCCGACGGCCCGCGCGTGAGCGACATGGTGGACTGCGCAGGCAATGCGCGCGACGCCGAGAACATGGCGCTCGCCACCGCCTCCCACGCGGCGCTGGTGGTGCATACGCGCATGTTTGACCGGGGGCTCAAGCGCGCGCGCTTCGTGGTGATTCGCGACATCCAGATTCCCGGTGTGCTCCTGGAATGCGGGTTCCAGAGCAATCCCTACGACGGCAAAATGATTGCCACCCCCCTCTACCGCCAGACCCTCGCGCAGGCGATCCTAGCCTCGGTGTCCAATTACCGCAAAGCCGTGGGCGCGCAGAACCTCCCCGAGGTCGTCACCCAGGAACCCCGTCCCAAGGCGCCCGCCATTGGTGAAGGTGCAGGCACGGAGGGCGGGACGACGCCAACGCCAAAACCCGAGCCCAAGCCAGAACCGAAACCGGAACCGAAGGTCACTCCCAAGCCGGGGCCAAAGCCCAAGGCAACCCCTGCTCCGACAAAGCGAAAGCAGGCCAAGCCCGAGCCCATCGATCCCCCCAAAGTCAAATAGCACCCGTGAAAGAAACCGCAAAATCCCGCCAGGCCGCCCAGGCAAAACGACCCATCGGCGTGTTTGATTCTGGCATCGGCGGGCTCACGGTGGTGGCGGCGCTCCGCGAGGCGTTGCCGGGGGAAAGCATCATCTACATCGGCGACACCGCCCGGGTGCCCTACGGTGGCAAAAGCCAGTCGACCATCGAACGCTACAGCCAGGAGCTTTCCGGCCTGCTGCTGGCGGACGGTGCCAAATGCATCGTGGTGGCCTGCAACACCGCAAGCGCCCTCGGCGTGCCGAGGCTTCAGGAAACGCTGCGTGTGCCCATCACCGGCGTGATCGAGCCCGGCGCCCAGGCCGCCGTAAAGGCGACCCGCAATGGTCGCGTGGGCGTGATTGGCACCCGTGCCACCGTGACCAGCCGCGCCTACGAGAAGGCCATCGAGGAGCTGAATTCCGAAATCGAGGTCTTCGCCGAGCCCTGTCCGCTTTTGGTTCCGCTCATCGAGGAAGGTTGGCTCGAAGACGCCGTGACTGATTCCGTCATCGCCCGCTATTTGGAAAAGATGCTGCGCCACGGCGTGGATACCCTGGTGCTCGGCTGCACGCACTATCCCCTGCTCCGCACGTCCATCCAGCGTTTCACGGGGCCGGACATCACGCTCGTCGATTCCGCACAAAACACCGCCCTCGCCGTGCGCAAAGTGCTCACCCAGCACAAACTCGCCGCCCCAAAGAAGAACGTGGGCAAACTGCAAGTGGCCCTCACCGACCAAAGCACCGGCTTCCTCCGCGTAGCCGTGGAAGCCCTGGGGCTGCAAGTGGGGGATGTGAAGCTGCGCTCGGTCCAAGCCGCTTCTTAACGACGTGAGAAGTGGAGAGGCGAGAAGTGAGAAGTAACGCGTCCATTCCAATTCCAACGCTGCAAGCCACGCTTGCGACGTCTCACCTCTCCACTTCTCAACTTCTCACGTCATCGATCTTGCGGGTTGAACGAAGCTCCCTCCCGCATACTCTGAAAGCCGATGGCCGAAACGCCCAACCAGCCTGACTCGAACGACAGCCACGATCGCGGCCTGTTTGATCTGCCCGATTTTGGCGCGCTCGCCCGTCGCTTCGCGGCATGGTGTGGCAGCAATCCCCTGGGGTGTGTCATGCTCGTGCTCACCCTCGGCTTCCTGGGTTACTACTATTTTGGCATCAGGGCATACCTCAGCCTTTCGATGACCCCGGCACAGTGGATCGCTGCGTCATGGATTCCCGCAAACGACCAGGAGCACTGTGTCGCGATCATCCCCCTGGCCCTTTTACTTTTTACCCTACGCTGGCGGGATTTGGAAAGCGCCCCCAAACAGCCCTCCAATCTCGGCCTCGTTTGGATTCTGGGCGGGGTCTTTGCCATGATCGCTGGAGTGCGCTGCGTGGAGGGCCGTTACAGCATCATCGCGCTGCCCATGCTTTGTTACGGCTCCGCTATGTTCCTCTTTGGCAGGCACGTGGCGCGCATCGTGCTTTTCCCCTGCGCATTCCTGCTTTTCATGGTGCCCATCGGCGGCCTGGTGCAGGGCACTGCGCAACTTCAGGGGCTCACGGCCACTTTCGTCTCGGGCCTCAGTTCGCTGGTCGGCGTCCCCACGCACACCGAGGGGGCAAAGCTTTTTTCCAGCAACGGGAAATTCGAGCCGCTCGAGGTGGCTGGCGGTTGCTCCGGCATTCGCTCCCTCATGGCGATGATGATGCTCGCCGCCCTCTACGGGTATTTTGTGATGCGCACCCCGCTCCGCGGCTTCATCCTTTTCGGGTGCTCGCTCTTCTTTGCGCTCTTCGGAAACCTCGTGCGCGTCTTTTCCGTGGTGCTCGTCGCGCGCTTCGCGGGAAACCAGACCGCCCACTCCTACCACGATTGGTCCGGCTTCGTGTTCTTTCCCTTCGCCGTGCTCGCAATGGTCGGCGTGGGCAACATCCTGAATCGCGAATGGAAGTTTGCCGGGAAGCCACAGCCCACCGGGGTCAAAACGGACGGCGCGCCCATCGCGGAGACGGGTGAAAAGCCCTCTTCACCCTCACAACCCGCGCCACCCAAGCCGCAGGCAACCTATGACTACTAGCCGCCTCGCAACACTTTTGGGCATAGTGGCTGCGGGCGTGCTTTCGATCTTTCTGCTGCCACGCTCCGCTGCACAGCCCACGGGCCTCCGGCTGGCCAATGGCAACCCCGCGCTCCCCTGGGAAGTGGCGGGATGGATCGGGGAGGATCTTGAGATTGCCAAGATTGAAATCGATACCCTTGGTCTCGGCACTCAATTCGCCCGCAAGGAATACATGGATGCGAGGAGAAACCGCGCGACTGCCACCATCGTGCTTTCCGGGCGCGACATCAGCAACAGCCTTCATCGCCCGGAGCGCTGCCTGCTGGCGCAGGGATGGAGGGAACTGGATTCCCAGGAACTGCAGATCACCACCAAGGACAAAACCACCTTTCCAGTGCGACGACTTCACAACACGAAAAGTGTCCAGGACAAGGATGGCAAAACTGTCGGTGAAACAGAAATCTACACCTATTACTGGTTCGTGGGCGAGAAAGCACTCACTGCGGGCCACTTCGAGAGGTTCTTCATCGACAACCGCGACCGTCTGTTTCGCGGAGTGGATCAGCGCTGGGCTTACGTGACGGTGAGCGCAGTCATCCCGCGGGGCCGGAACCCCAAGGAACACTCCGAATCACGCCGCGCGACGGACGATAAACTGCGCGAATTTATCGGAGTGCTGGCCCCTCAGATCCACGGGCCGACGGTGACCTACTGAGCGCTCGTGAGAGGTGAGATGTAGAGAAGTGAGACGACGCAAGCGTGAGAGCGGGGGCTATGTTGCGAACCGGTCTCGTCTCACATCTCCACCTCTCCACGTCTCACGTCGTGATCACCTCGCCACCAGCGAAAGGATCGCCTTCTGCGCATGCAGCCGGTTCTCGGCCTGGGTGAAGATGGTATCCGCGTGCGCCTCAAAGGTGGCGGCGTCGATCTCCTTGCCGCGGTAGGCCGGCAGACAATGCATCACCAGCGCGCCGGGCTTGGCGATCGATACCAGCTTGTCGTTAATCTGGTAGGCTCCGAGCTGCGCGATGCGGTATTGCGCCTCCGTCTCCTTGCCCATGCTCACCCACACGTCGGTGTAGAGCACATCGGCACCTTTGGCAGCAGCCTCCAGGTCCTCAGTCACCACGAGACGGCCGCCATTGGGATTTTCAAAAGTCCCCGCCTGCCCGCCTGCCCGTGCACTGGGAAAAGCGCGTGCGATGAGGTCTGCCGGGGGCTGGAATGTGGCAGGCGCGGCGATCCGCAATTCGAAATTGAGTTTCGCCGCCGCCCACAGCCACGAGGCCGGAACGTTGCACGCACCATCGCCCACGAAGACGACGGACTTGCCGGAAAAGGAGCCAAGCCGCTCCTCGATGGTCTGCAAATCCGCAAGGATCTGGCAGGGGTGCTCCTCATCCGTCAGCGCATTGATGGTGGGGATGCCACTGAGCTTTGCAAATTCGTCCACATCGCTCTGCGCAAAGGTGCGGATCACCGCGCCATGGCACATGCGCCCCAGCACGCGGGCCGTGTCGGCAATAGGCTCGCCCCGGCCGAGTTGAATGTCGTCCGCAGCGAGAAAGATGACGTCGCCACCCAGTTCGCGGATGCCCACCTCAAACGAAACACGCGTGCGCGTGGAGGACTTTGCAAACATCATAGCCCAGCACTGGTGGCGCAGCGGGTGTTTCTCATGCTGGCCGCGCGTTTGCTTCATCACGCGGGCAAGCGCGAGCACTTCGTGAAGTTCCTCACTGCTGAGCGACTCAATGGAGAGCAGATGTTTCATGGCTGATCCTTCTGTGGAAAAAGGGGCGGAACATGAGTGATTTCCAGAACAACACAAGCCAGCATTCTGTGAACAGTTGCGATCGGGTGTGATTTAAAGTATGGGTAGTGCGGGTGGTAGAAGGAGGAATGGGCGCACACAAACCTACGCCAGTTCGTGGAGTGCGGCAGCCCTCTGCCGCTTTGGATGGTGGGCGTAGGCAGGGGCGGTATGGCTGAGTGATCGCAAGGGAGAATCTGCATAGTTTTCCCTACCAGCCCGCCCAAAATTCCCACCCTTCATCCAAAGCGGCAGAGGGCTGCCGCACTCCACGAACTGGCGTAACATTGCGCCCCCTTTCCCGTTTCATCCGCCCGTACTTTAAATCACGCCCGTTGCGATCGGGCGTCATTCGGAGTGGGTGCGATAGGCCATATGGGCGTGCGGTGCAAATTAGGAGCGCGCGGTTCCCGGTTGCGGGAAAGCGCTTGGGAACCACCTCCACGCCTGGCCTCACTTTTGCCCCAACCGCACCCACTTTTCATCACACCCGTTGAGATCGAGAAAAGCGCCACTTCGGTGCTTGCCTCCCTCCACGTTCCCCCGCTGTGCTCCCAGAGCGCATGAAACTGATTTCCTGGAATGTAAACGGCGTCCGCGCCGCGTTGAAAAAAGGCCTGCTGGATTTCCTGGCAAAGGAGAATGCAGACATCGTGTGCCTCCAGGAAACGAAGGCGCATCCCGACGACGTAGAGGAGGCATGGCCCGAATACGAGGCGCACTGGAACTGGGCGGAAAAGAAGGGCTACAGCGGCGTGCTCACGCTGAGCAAGACGAAGCCCCTCTCCGTCTCGCGCGGCATCGGCGTGGCCGACCACGACCGCGAGGGGCGCGTGCTCACCACGGAATTCGCGGATTTCTTCCTCGTGAATGTGTATGTGCCGAACTCCAAGCGCGAGCTGACCCGCCTTCCCTACCGTCAGCAGTGGGACCGCGACTTCCTCGCGTATCTGCAAGGGCTGGAGAAAAAGAAGCCGGTGATCTTTTGCGGGGACCTCAACGTGGCGCACACGGAAATCGACCTCGCCCGCCCCAAGGACAACGTGAAAAACCACGGCTTCACCCCCGAGGAGCGCGCAGGCTTTGGCACGGTGATCGAGGCCGGGTTCATCGACACCTTCCGCCACTTCGAGCCAGGCGTGGGCCACTACACCTGGTGGAGCCAGATGAGCAACGCGCGCACCCGAAACATCGGCTGGCGCATCGACTATTTCCTTTGCTCGGGTGCGCTGAAAGAAAAGCTCAAATCAGCGTGCATCTACAAGGACGTGATCGGCTCGGACCATTGTCCCGTGGGGCTCGAGCTGAAGACGGGGAAGAAGAAATAGGCGATATCGCTGGGACTCATTGACGAGGCGAGCGACGCCTTGTACTGCGGTGGCATTCGAGCGGAGCGAGGAGCAAAGTGTAACGGCGACACCGCCTTCGCTTTGCGAAGGGTGGTTCAATCAAACAGTTAGCGCTCGAATCGAGACAAACACCACTCGTGTAAAGTGAGCTCTTTCACACCCACAATCCCATCCTAAGGCGGTGTCGCCGTTACACTCTGCCACACGCAGTCCAAGGCGCTCCGCGCGTTTTCGCTCCACACTCATCAATCCACCAGCACACCCGGCGCAGTATAGGAGATCACCTTGCCGTTTTTGCTGATTTCCACCGCTGCCGCATCGCGCAACTCGATGAAATAGCGGCCAGCCGGGAGGTGCATGGCCTTTGCCGAGGGATACAGGTAATCCTCGTAGAGCGTTTGTCCGCCAGGGCCGGTGCGGATGACGATCCATGTTTTCCTATGGGGCTCGAGCACGATGGTGTTTGGCTCCACCTCCGGCATGGTGGTTTCCTCGGGGCCTGGCGCTGGCGGGGGCGGATCCACGGGGATGGAAGGATGAGCCACCACCGCATTGGGGGGGCTGACAGTCCCCGGTGGCGTCACAGAGCCTGGCGCGGGAGGCGTGGGCGGCGGGACGCTCGAAGGATCCGTGGAGGCAATGGCTGTTGGTGGCAGCGGAGGTCCCAGGAATTCCGGCGGCTCGGGTTCCTTTACTGGCGTGCCATCCGGAGTGGGTTCCACCGCATCATTCACCTCCGGCGCTGGCGGCGTGCCGGGCGTCGTGACGACCGTATTGTCGAGACGGTTCAGGTTGTTCCAGACGATGAAGCCCACCACCCCGATGGCTGCGAGCACCACGAGGATGATGAGCGGCAGCCACGAGCCGCCAGACTTTTGCGGCACCACAAAATCATACCGCGTATCCGTGGCATCCTTCTGGAGCCGGCGATCCTCGCTGGCGCGGCTGCTGAGGTATTGGAAATCCTCCACCCGCATCTGCGTGGTGGTGTCGATCGTACCCGACACGTCGGAAACATCGACGCCGAGGTATTTTGCGTAGAGCAGCAGGAAGCTCTTGGCATAAGCCGCATTGGGAAACTGCGTAAGGTTTCCATCCTCCAGTGCCTTCACCATGCCCGGTCGCATGCGCGTTGCCTTGGCGGCGTCTTCCACCGTCACACCCCGCGCAAGGCGGGCCTGGGTGAGTCGTTTGCCAAAGTTGTGATCCACGTTCGCGAGTGAGTGCTGAGACGGGATGATGCATCAGATGCGCCCCGCGGGCAAGCGGCGAGCGTTGCTGAATGCCCGCTGAACTTATGCGCGTTTGCGGGGGGCTGCCTTTTTGGCGGGGGGCTCGGTTTCGCCGTCTGCGACTACTTCGCCGATGAGGTCGTAGACCTGGGTGCCGGTGATGCGCACGTTGACGAACTCGCCGACGGGGGCCGGTTTTTTGAGGAGGATGCGGCCGTCGATGTCCGGGGCGTCGGCCTCGGCGCGGGCGACCAGCGGCTGGTCGACGAGGGCGCGGAGGACGCGGCCCACCTGGGCGGCGCTTTGCTCCTGGGCGATGCGCTGCTGGAGCTGCATGGCCATGTTGTAGCGGCGCTGCTTCACCTTGGCACCGAGCTGGCCTTCGAGCTTGGCGGCGCGGCTGCCTTCTTCCTGCGAATACTTGAAAATGCCCAGGCGCTCGAAGCGGGTGGTCGCGATGAAATCCATGAGGAACTTGAATTCCTCCTCCGTCTCGCCGGGGAACCCCGCGATGAAAGTGGTGCGGATGGCGATGCCCGGGATGCCTGCGCGGATGCGGGCGACGAGATCCACGATGTGCTCGCTGCTGGTCTCGCGCTTCATCACCTCGAGGAGGCGGGGATGGATGTGCTGGAGGGGCATATCCACGTAGCGGGCGATGTGCTTGCTCTGGGCGATGCACTCGATGAGCTCGTCGCTCCAGTGGGCCGGGTGCGTGTAGAGCAGGCGAATCCAAAATTCCCCGGGGATCTGGTCGAGTTCGCGCAGGAGGTGCACCAGCGTGATGCCGCGGGAGGTATCCACCTTTTGGCGCGGGCCGGCTTTTTCCGCCCACAGGTCCATGCCGTAGTAGGTGGTGTCCTGGCTGATGAGATTGATCTCTTTCACGCCCTCGGCCACGAGCGCACGCACTTCATTGACGATGCTCTCGATGCCGCGGGAACGGTGCCGCCCGCGCATCTGCGGGATGACGCAGAAGCTGCAGGGGTGGTTGCAGCCCTCGGCAATCTTGGTGAAAACGGTATGCGCGGGGGTGAGGCGGACGCGCGGCGTGTCCCAGTCGGGGATGTAGGCCGGCTTACGCGTGACGAGATTGAGCGGCTCCCAGGTGGCGTCGGTGAGGGCGATACCCACGCTGCTGTCGAGGGAGACATTTGCGACGATGGGTTTCGCGGTTTGCAAGGCACCGCGATTGAGCACCTCTTTAATAATACCGCCGACCTGCTGCACTTGATCGAGGCCGATGAAGGCATCCACCTCGCCCTTGAGCTCCACCGCAAGCTCGCCGCTGAAGCGCTGGCTCATGCATCCGGCCACGATGAGCTTTTGGTTCTTCTTTTTCCGTTTCAATCCCATCGCCTGGTGCGCCTCGAGGATGGCGTCGACGCTCTCCTCCTTGGCGGAATCGATGAAGGCGCAGGTATTGACGATCAGGATGTCGGCATCCGCCGCATCATTGGTGATGGTCATTCCATGCGCGAGGACGTCGCCGAGCATGATCTCCGCATCCACGAGGTTTTTGGCGCAGCCAAGCGAAATCATCCCGACTTTCGGGACGGTGCGGCGCACGGGTGTTGCAGTGATATTGCTCATACGAATCTAAAAGAAGGGCGCGGAGAATACACACTCATGGGGAAAGCGCCACCAATACAAAACGCCCAACGCTTAACGTCCAACGTCCAACGCTCAATGGAAGCGCAGATGGACGCTGCCAGACTGTATGAGGCCCCCCGGTTAGGCCTGTGGCGGTGGGGTGGTTTGCTCGCGTTTGGCGGAGATGCGCATGGCTACGAAGTAGAGGACGCAGACGGCGACGATGGAGATGATGATCCAGATGGCCTCGGACTTCACGGCGTGGACAAACTGGCTGATGTCCACGTTTTTGCCGGTCTTGAGGGCGGCGAGCTGCTCGGGGGGAAGCTTGGCTCCCACGCGTCCGCCGAGCCAGGCGAGCACCGTGCACCAGATGGCTGCCCCGATGGTGGTGAGCACGCTGAACCTCCAGAAATTCATGCGAATCATGCCCGCCGGGATGGAGATGAGATGGCGGATGACGGGGAGGAGGCGGGCGAAAAAGATGCCACCGTTTTCGTAGCGGTGCATGAAGCGCTCGGCGCGCTCCACTTTGTCCGGCGGCATGAGGAAATAGCGGCCATAGCGCATGACAATCGGGCGGCCCACCCAGAGCGCGACCCAGTAGGTAATGGCGGAGCCGAGCCAGGAGCCGAATGTGCCCGCGGCCACCACCCACGCCAGGGCGGGGAGGCCTCCATCTGCCGCTAAAATCGCCGCTGGCGGAACGACCAACTCACTGGGTACAGGGAAGATGGAGCTTTCCATAGCCATGAGCACGACGACGCCCCAGAGACCGGCATCGTGAACCCATCGAAACCAAATGAGGAAGAGATCGTTGAACATTGGCCGCGGGGACTTAGCAGGGCGATGTGAGAGTGGAAACCGGGAATTTAGGAATTTAGGAATTAAGATTTGGGATTTAGGATTTGCTGGCGAAGAGAGGAGAGGGCCGGATGGTTTCCAGCACTTTGTTGCGAGGCGGAGCGCAGGCGCATTTGAATGAGCACTCCGTTTTTGGCGGGGTTTTGAGGATGAGGGCGGGTTCAAGTCCCGCCCCGAGCACTCTGCTGGAGTCTCAGCAGGGGTGGCGGGAGGAACAGATTTGGAACAGAATTTCCTCCCATACAAACTGTTCATACTGGAAAATGTTCTTGTAAATCGACGGTCACGGGTTAACCGGATATTCAGACTCCACCCTGAATTACTGCTAAATCCACCACCCCTTCAGAACTGTTCTCACCCTTTTACCCCTTTTCTCCGCGCATGCACTCTGCACACACCACCCGCAAATCCCTCCGTTCCAAGAATTTCACCCAAGGCGTTGCAGCCCTTTTGGCTGCTGCCGGTGCTTTTACTTCGGTGATTCACGCCGCTGACATCTATTGGGATGGCACCACGGCGGGGTGGAATGCCGTGGCCAACTGGTCGACCGACCCCGGAGCCAGCATCCCTGATCCCGCTGCGATCCCAGGTGCGGCGGATACCGCCTTTTTCAATATCACCACCGTGAACGGCGCTGAGACCATCAGCCTGAATGCGACGCAATCGGCGCTGGGGCTCGTCTTTAATAATACGGGAACCACGGCGCTACAAGGCGGCGGTACCAATCAGGTACTGAATCTCGGCACGAGTGGCATCCTCGTGAACGCCGGGGCTGGCGCCGTGACCATTGGCTCGGCCACGGCGGGGCAGAACGTGACCGTCGCACTGGCGGGCCCGCAGTCGTGGACGAATAACTCGGGCTCCCTGCTGACCATCGCTAACAATGTGACCAATGGGGCGCACCTGCTGAGTGTGAATGGCACGGGCAATGTGACCGTTACAGGCATCATCGGAGCCACGGCGGGAGGCATCACCAAGTCGAATACCGGAACGCTCCTTCTTTCCGGTGTGAATACCTATACCGGTGCCACCACGCTCAACGGCGGTATCCTGCGGGCCACCACCAGCACCGCAGCGCTGGGCGCAGGCACCCTCACGCTCAACGGCGGAAATCTGCAACTCGCCAACGACACCGGCCTCAATTTTGGGCGCAATACCACCGTCACCGCGAACACCA
>JAYUWZ010001214.1:0-2383 GCA_043753265.1 Verrucomicrobiaceae bacterium | reverse complement strand
GAGCACCGTGTCCTTGGGATAGACCCAGCGTCCTTTGCCGATCACGCCGTGGTCTTTTTGTGCCACGGTGATGGACGTCTTCTCCGGCAGTGCCACCCATCGTGTGCCCTTCGCGCCATCCGCCCAGCGCTCGCCCGTCACCACGTAAGGCAACACTCCCGGCGAGGGAGCCTGCCCGGGCGTGTCGGAGAAGATGCCCGTCTCGCTCAGCATGCGGGGGAAATTGCTCGGCTTGCCCGCATCGGGATTGCGCGCAAAGCGCCAGAGCCCGCCGCCGACTTGGTCGCAGGTGATCACCTCGCCATCCGCGCCCACGCCAAAGCCCACGGGAAGCAGGGACGATTTGCACATCTCACGTACCTCCACCGCGCCTCCCGGCTTGCGGGTGAGCCACCAGAAGGTGCCGATCTGCCAGTCGCCATAGATGTAAGTGCCCCGGAGCTCCGGCAGCCGGTTGCCCGCGTAAAATTCCCCGCCCGTGATGCTGGCAGCCTCCTCGTGAGAGTGTGCATAGGTCGGTGGCAAAATCGGTGTGGGGCCACGCGGGCGATCCGGCCGCACGTCCTGCCGGCTCGCTTCGGTGATGCTCCATCCGTAATTCCCGCCACGTTCGATGCGGATGATGCTCTCCCACAATTCCCAGCCCACGTCGCCCACCCACAGTTCGCCCTCCGGCGAAAAAGTCAGCCGCCACGGATTGCGCAGGCCATACGCCCACACTTCGCCCCGCGCGCCCGGCGTGGTGACAAAGGGGTTGTCCTTCGGCACAGCATAGCGGCGACCACCCTCCTCGCGGTCCACATCGATTCGCAGCACGCTCGAATACAAATCCGAGATATCCTGTCCGGTCGCCTTTGGGTCCGGCGGATCGGGCACCTCGGTGTCGCCGAGACAGAGATACATCATCCCATCCGGGCCGAAGCGCATATTGCCGCCATTGTGCCCGCCACTGAGCGTGGTGAAAATCTCCACGGCGCTGGCGAGGTCGAGCTTCGGCGACTCATCGGCCGTCACGCGGAATCGCACGATGCGCGTGCCATCCACGCGGTTCGGCTTTCCCTTTCCATCAAGATTCACCCATACGTATGCGAAACGGTTTTCGGCAAACTTGGGGTGAAAAGTGATGGCAAAAACCTCGCGCACCTCGGGATTCCAGACCTTCATGTCGGCCATCTCGTCCGCGCGCTCCGCTGCGTCGTCGTATGGAAAAGAAACGATCTTCCCGCGCAGGCAGGCGACGACCATGCGATTCGTTCCCGGCAGCATCGCAGGCTCGATGGGCTCGTTGAGCGTGATCTTTGGGAATGCCCTCTCGAGCATGTAGGGCGGTGGCGGCTCCGGCGTGCCATGCACCCTGGAGGTCGTCCACGGGACGCGGTCCGCAGCGGAAAGCTGCACGGCAAGAAACAGGAAGGAGGCGAGACGGATGATGTTCACGGACGGGTGCCGGAAGCGGATAGAGTGGGGAACGTCCGCATGCAAGCGGCGGGACGCAAAGATAAGGCGCGCGGCCTACTTCACCACTTTCGCACGGAAGAACCTCACTGGATCGCTCTCTGCCGGCAGTATGGCCCTGTAGGTGCGGGTCTCTGTGCCGTCCTCGTTGTCCTCGGGAACCCCGACCATCACGATGTCTGCCGGCGCGCTCGACCAAGTGCCAGCGGGGTCGGTGGCTGTCTGTGCGGTCCAGACCAGTTCTTCAGCTGCCTTCACATGACGATAGGTGAACGTGAAAAACGCCTGCCCCCCTGCACCCAGATTCAGCGTCCGATACTGCGCCGTTGGGAGCACACTCGCGGGGTCCCAGCCATTCGGATCCTTGCCGAGGCCGAGCTCCAGGAGATTCACAATGCCGTCGCCCTCCGCATCCACCGTCGGCTCCCCTCTCGGATCGCCCTCGACGAAATGCTGGTCGCGCCATGTGTTGTAAAGGATCCGGTCATCATCCCCCGGCGCGCCATCGGGAGTCGTGCTCGCACGCCAATTGTAGCCGAGATTCGCATTGCTCGTTCCGGGCCGTATCAAGACCAGCGAAGGACCCTCGCCATCCGCAAGCGGCGACCACGGCGCTCCATTGCTGTAGGCCACAGTCATGATGGGTGAGGCATTGGCATCGACGAGGGTGAGAGTCTCCCCGGAGTTGCTCAAGTTGCTATCGAGGATAAATATCCCCGCAATAGGAAGGCCGCTCCCATAGCGCATGGCAAAGGCATCCAGATTTGCCACAAAGAGAGCACGCCCCCCGGGTGCCAGTTCACGCACGCCATCCGTAATCAGCAATACATCGAGGCCCGTAGAAAAGGAAACTCCCGCCAAATCCACCACATTTTCACTCGTGTTGAACACCTCGATGAATTCGAAATCGCTGCGCGAATCAAAACCT
>JAYUWZ010001213.1:0-5222 GCA_043753265.1 Verrucomicrobiaceae bacterium | reverse complement strand
ACCTGCTGACTCGTCGGGCGTTTGAGCGTGGCCCAGGCGGCCGGGGAGATTTCCCCTTGGAAGAGGCTCACATCCAGGCCCAAAACCCGGAGGAACTGAGCCTGGGCGGGAACGGCAGTCCCCAGCCACGCGGCCAGCACCACGGTGACGAGTCTGCCCGGTCGCAACCGCTTCCGAGCGGCATTGTGGCCAGAAACTCGAATGCTCTGGGTCGAGGAATTCCTCTGCATGAGTCCGCCGTATAGCCATCTTCTGCAGCCATACAAGAGGAAGCTGGTTTCCGGATGGTTGCTCAAGATGGCATCGGCCCCCGCTTTCTTGCCGAACCCGGCGGCGTTCACCGCATCGCCTTCAACAACTCCTGCAAGCTCAAGACCCTCGGCAATGCCGAGAGACTGCCAAGCGCTTTCACCTCGCGGTAATTCCGCCTCGACTCGAACTCCGTCATGGCCTCCTGCAGCTTCCGACCATCCCATTTTTGACCGTCGAACACGCAGTCGGGAGCGACTTCAAAAATGGCGTAAATGTCCCCGCTCGCTGAGCCAGGATAGCCTTTCGCTTTCAGGTCTTCTGCCGTGAAAACCTTGTAGCCAGGCTTCCACTCTTTCAGAGCCAGCAAACCGTCCGCGACTTGGCTCTTGTAGGTATGCAACAAGACATGACGCGCCGAGGCAAACTCCGGTGGCACATGCCAAGATCCGCGCCGGTCACCCAAGCGGACGACTGCAAAGCCTGTCTTCATCGTCCATTGAAGCTGCGCGTCGTCCTCAAACCAAGCCACAATAACATGGTGCTCGGATGGCGGCAACGCCCTCGTCGTATCGCTCATCTCGTCCCGTTCCGCCAGCACCAGCGAGCCATACTGCACCGGCCCTTCCTTCAGCGTGTAGGATTCGGCGACGTGATAGCTCACCCGCTCCTGTGCCGTCGTGCGGTTGCCCAGATGCGCCAGCACCTCATCCAGAAACTGGGTCAGCGATTCCAAACCCTGCGCCGCTCCGTTTTCGTCCGGTGCGACTCCGAACGCGCCCAGGCCTGGAAGGATTTCGTGAAAGCCCTTTAGCTTCTCCGCCGCGTTGGCCCGCCCCGGATAAATCACATACGCTCCCTGCGAGCGTTTGATGGCATCCCGGTAGGCGTGCATCTTCAGCAAGTCCTGCCGCTTGTAGTTGCCCTCCAATTCTTCTTTTTCCTCTTTCTCGAATCTCTCGGCCAGTTCCGCCTCGCTTACGCCCTCGTCGCTCGGGCCGAACAAGCCCTCGATATTCTCCACCCGATACTTCGCGTCGAAATGCACGTGCACCAGCAACTCCTGCCGTTCTGCCTCCGCCTCGCTCAAAGCCTCGGGCCAGAAAGTCAGCGTGTAGTCGGGATGCAAGCGCCGCGTCCAGCTTCCGCCCGCGTGCCGGTCCTGCGTCACTTTAAAGCGTCGGTTGTAGGCGAAACGCGCATTCAGTCGGCGACTCTGCCCCGCAAAAGTGCCGACAAACGGCCCCAGCTCCATCCGCTTCCGCAGGCGGAGATTCGGCGAACCTTCCTCCAACCCTTCAATCAACTCCTCCACCGCTGGGCGATCTCCTCCCCGGCACTTCTGGCAGAACCAGCCCAGCAACTCGAAGAACAGCCAATACTCGTAGAGGCTCGCCACATCGCGCTGCCCCGCGTGAAACAACTCCTCGCCGCCTTGCCATGAAAGCTCCGCCGCCGTGCGAAACCGTAGCCACCAGCGCAGCACCTCGCGATAGCCCGCCTTGCGCTGCAACACCGGACTGCCCAGCGGCGCGAAACGCATCTCGCCCACTTCACGAAACAAGCTGCGCCCCAGCCAGTCCTCCACCGTCGCCGCCAACCGTCGCGCCAGCGCCGCCGAGGCCCCCCAGCCTGCACACGACTCGAAGACACCTTGCGCGTGGGTAAGGAAGGCCCGGAACTCGCCCAGCGCGAACTTCACAAAGCGATTCTCCAGCGTGTCCAGATCCCGCGACTTGCGCGGCACCAGCACCCGCTCGGCGACCGACTCCAAGCCGAGTTGCGTCCGTAGCGGATGCGTAGCCGGAACCTCGCGGCGTGGATTGCCCGTTACCAGTTGCCGCACCGCCGAGGGTGTCCAGCGAATCGGCCGGTCGGTGGAAATGGAATCGCTCACCGTGGACAGCCGCTCATGGGGAAAGCTCAGGATGCGTTGCAGCGCAGCGGAGAAATCGGCGCTGTCCAGCGCCTCGCGGAGCAGCTCCAGTTGGATTTGCAGCCAGCCTGCATCCCTCCGGTCTTCAAACGTTGAGCGGAAACCCGCCTTGGCCGATGACCGTGCATCCGCCACCAGACCCGCCATTTCATCCGAAAGCCGCCGCAGCATCCCCCGGTATTCCGTCCGGTAGTCCAGCTTGAGCGAGCGCACATCCAGCAACGCCGACGCCACCGCAGCCTTCGCGTTGTCCACCTCGCCCTCGACCAGTTCAAGCAGGAGCGTGCCGCAAAAGGACCGCGTCTCGATCAGGCCCGCATCCGGCTTTTCACCGCCATTGCCAAGACTACGTCGGCGGCTGGAAAGACTGCACCGCAGCCGCAAGTCCGCGCCGTTGGCGGGCACCACCTCATATTCATACCGCTCCGACTCGCGCAACTGCACGGTCGTCTCCCCGTGGTCACGGGCGTCTTCCTCGCCCGTCTCCGCCAGCGGAGCCGTGGATGCGCTCTCCGCATCCTTCACCGGCATCAGAGTAACATGAGCCACCACCGCACCGGACGGTGATCGAAACGGAACGCTGGTATCAGGAAGAACGCGCATGACCTCATGCCTCGGCAAAGGAGGCGAATCCGTTTTCGATCAACAGCCGCCACATCCGGCCAATCTTCTCTGCGCTCAATGGATAAGGCGCACCTGCTGGGACGATGACCGATGGCTCGGCCTTCTTGTCCGTCGAACGCGCAGCCTCTGCTGCCGACTTGAGTGCGTCAGCACCACGGCCTACTGCATCATTCACGCACAGGAACCACAGCTTCTTAAGCACCGGCCCCAACTTGGCCCGCGAGCCGTGCAGCTTGGGCAGCAGTTTCTGGAAAACCACGCAGTCAAATGCGCCGGGGAACCAAGTGGTGTCACCGTCCGCATGGTTGCCCAGCAGTTTGTAGAAGTGGATGAAGCGCGCCGTTTCGTAGGCCGTGCGATAACCAAACTCCGCCCCGTGGGTTTGCAGCGTTTTGAAGAGCAGCAGCATTTCGGCATCGTAAGTCGGTTTCACGTCGACGGGAACGGCCACCGGATTCTTGGCCGCCTCCACGAACGCCTTCCCAAACGATGCACCCTTGCCGTCGAGCTTCGACAAGTCCGGCTTGGCTGGATTGCCGAGAAAACCTGCCAACTCGGCTGCATCCATGCGGAATTCGATGACGTTCGCCCGATCCAGCACTTTCGGCGAGAACATGTAAGTAGTCTCGTCCACGTTTACCGTGCCGATGATGAACAGATTTTTCGGAAGTTCGACTTCAGCGGGGATGGTAGTGCCATTTGCTTTCCTCTCCGAATCTTGATGAAGGTGGATTTTCGCATCTGACTCGATAGCCGAGAGAACGTCCGCAAAGTAACGCTCCACATGAGACAGGTTCATCTCATCAAGAATGAGGAAATGGGGAATGGCCTGATTGGCCTTTGCATGCAGAATTACGTCGAGTGAAGGCTTGCTGATGTATGACGTTTTCTCGAGTCCGTTGGGATAGCCGAGAACATTCTCGTTTCCTGTCCAATCCGCCCCAACCGCGACAACTCGAAAGCAGTTTGAGGACGATGGCAGCCAACGAGCGAGTGCCTGGGCAATCTTTGTCTTCCCGGAACCAGCAAGTCCCGTAAGCAATACCAAGTTTTTGCTGGCCAGCGACGAGAGCATCCGAATTACCAGCGTGCGCGATACGACAACGCCTGCATCTCGCAGAGCTTGTTCAAACGCATCTACACTTTTTGCGTCCAAAGGTTGTCGAATTGCCGGTTCGGTGGGGCTTTTGACTAGAGAAACACTTCCTAAATCTATTCCGGGCAAAAGTGGAACCCCAGCCTTTTGCCGATAAATCTCATCCCAGAGCTGAACAAGCTCGATTGGCGCTTCCGTGAGGTACGAGCCTTGGTTGAGATTGAACTCTTTGTTGAAGAACAAACCACGATGCTGCTCGAGTATGTTCGATATCCGGCTTCGATAGTCGTTGTTCGCCAAAAAATCGGATCGATGAATCGGCGGGGCTAACTGGCGATATTCACGAAGCGGAATCCGGTAGCTTGCACGGCCAGCCCATTCGGTTCCCTCAACGCCAGTAAATGTTTCATCAGCCTGACTCGTCGCCACCGAGACACCTCGGAGCTCCTTATTATCAACAAAGTGGAATACGACATCGCCCTCTCGGACTTCACGCATCAGTCTATAAATGTCTCGATTGCCGTCCGCGCGCTGTGGAGACCAAAGCGCTTTCCCAAAAGCATGAAGCCCTTCCTTTCGATCCGGACGGTCCTCTACAATCGTTTTCTCCACCCAGAAGCGACGGGTGGCACCTTTTCCTGTCTCGTCTTCTTCGATTGGCCTCCATCGTTCCCGCAAAGGGGACTCATAAAAATCTAGCGGTTCACCCGGATGCTCCCCTTCAAGTCTTTTTCGCAGTGTCAGTAGCCCGTCGTCGAGTTTCCGATCGCTCCACTTCTTTAGCTCTTTCTCAGTGGCAACTCCAAACCCCGCAAGTACAGCCAAACGCTCACCGTTTGAAGACATGCGCTCAACGCCGTCCGGGAAGCAAAAGAACCTCAGCATATGCCGAAACTGTCTGTGACCCTCTTGCGGAACTTGAGCGATCCAATCGACGAACGCTTCATACTCAGACATGAGCTTCTGGCGCTCGTCCGAAGTCCGTTTCTTCAAATCACCGACCAGCGAGATCAGGAAGACCAATTCCCGCCAGCGATGGTTATTGAAGCCAGGACCACCAGAGCCGATACCCGCGAGGACCTCGTCAGTAAGTAGCATCTGACCTTGACCCAATGCTTCGCCTGACGTTGACCACATCTCGCCAACTTGCTGCCGCTTTGTTGAAACCTTGATATTTGAAGGAAAAAGCAGAAGGGCCCACACCATCTCCGCCATCAGTCGTTTTGCTGAAGGAGAGGCGGGTTCCATCTGCCCCTTCAACTTGGTGGAGAAGTCGTCTTTTCCTTCGTCTGGATGGTCCACAAAGGCGTTGCGGAC